>JBBSJZ010000398.1:0-6005 GCA_038256795.1 Pirellulales bacterium
CGGCGGCCGGCGGCGGTGGCTCGGGAATCGGCGGGGATCGGTGTCCGGTCCTTGCCGCGATAGTAGGAGTGCTCGAGCAAGTACAATCCGCTCAACGTCGGCTGGGTGGCGGCTTGCAGACTCGTCGGTTGCTTGTGCTGGCTAATGTACAAACCACCGGGTCGCAGCACGCGGGCGACTTCGTGAAACACACTCGCGATGTTGTCGAGGTAACACGTGCTGACCGGATGGATCACGAGATCAAATTCGGCTTGCCGCAGCATCGAGAGATCGTCCATCGAAGTCTCGATCATTCTCACCCGGTAACCTCGCTCGGCGGCAACGCGGCGATCGAGCTCGAGCATCGAACCGCTCAAGTCGACGACGGTAACATCGGCTCCGGCGGCCGCGTAAAGGGCACTCTGTCGACCGCCGCCAGCCGCCAAGCACAGCACGCGTTGCCCAGCGAGCGACGATTCGAGCCACCCGGCGGCGTCGACCGTCGCGAGCGGATCGGCCAATTCAGCATCCTTGGCGGGTCGGCAAAGCGGATCGTTGTCGTTCACCATCGCGTCGTAGACTCGACGATTGGTTTTGAGAATCTCGCTGCGCTGCATGATGCTTTCCGACCGGATAAAACCTGAAAAACCGCGATCTCAATACGGATTGGGCTCGGCAAGTACTCACAAAAACCCTTACATCAACAGACTTTACGTCGAATTGGGGGGACTAACTACGCCTGAGCAGGGAACTTTGTCGCTGGCTCAGGCATCCCAACACTACCACTATGATGTTGCAACCCATCGGATCGCAGGGATCTTGCGTGAGATGGAGTGCAGCCCCGTTTTTTGTTCGCCGCCGCCATGGCGCAGCAGAGTGATGAGCACTTGATGTCAGAACCTAACGAAATCCTCGATTCTCTGCTCAGCGGGTATCTCGACGATGCCTTGACGCCGGATGAACGTTCGCGAGTCGAACAATGGCTGAGTACGGATGCCGATGTCCGTCGCGAGCTCGATTCGATGCGAGATTTGCGGCTCATTTTGCAGTCGATTGATCGTACCGACCGAGCCCGAGCCAAGCACTCGATCGCCAACGGGTTCTCGGAGCGCGTGATCGATGCCGCGATCGAGCGTGCACGCGGCGAAGGTGTCGCTGAAGAGCATCCGTTGCTTCGAACCACCGAAGCGCCGAGTTACCGGCGCGAGTACTCCAGCCGGGGTCGCCGTGTCGCAGTCGCGCTCGTCGCCCTCGCGGCATCAGGCTTGATCGGCGCCGTCATGATCGGACCGAGTTGGATGGCTGGCGATGCCGAGCCGATCGCCCAACAAACGCGGATCAGTGACGAACCGGTCGTCTCACTCGATCAGCCGTCCGTCATCATTGATCCGGACCCATCGGTCGCTGAGCCGCTCCATAATGCCATCGCGGCAAGCGATGGGGTGGTTCCGCAAGCTTCCGTAAGTGACGTCGCAAACATCGACCCCGCCAACATCGAAGTTGCTAATATCGACCCCGCCAACATGTCGGGGCCGAAGTCAACGTCGAACGTGGCCTCGGCGAGTGACGCGGTGACGCCCGCGACGGTGAGCACCCATTCCGGTGGCCCTTTGATGTCGGTCCTCGTGTTGGATGTGCGACGAACCGAGATGGGAAGGGGCGTGAACCCGATTCGTAAGGCGCTTCAAACTGCGTCGATCGTGGCGACGGACCAGCAACCGGTTGACGAGGGAATCGTTAGCAGTATCACGGCGGCGGTTCGGTCGCTCGAGACGGCAAAGTCACTCGCACCCCAGACCGATGAAATCTCAGGCTCGGTCATGTACATCGAGTCGAGCGCGAAGCGAATCGATCGTTTCATTAGTGCGCTCATCGCGGATCGTGAAGGTGTCGAGTCGGTCGGGATGAACTTGGCGATGGACGCGCCGACGAGCAACATCGTGCGATCGATTCCGTCGGTCAACGCGATGGAGGTCCGTGATAGCCAAATCGTTGAGTTCACGGGAGAGTTGAGTGGCACCTCGCAGGACCTCGCGCGGCACCTGGGTAGCCAACGCTTCATGCCATGGTCGAGCGACGCTGCGCCCACGAGTCTGAATGGGCCCGACTTTTTGATTCGCATTTTTGTGTTGGTGCGTTAAGCTGCGGGGAGTCGATTTTTACCACGCGTGCTTTGGTGATCGAGATGCTAGTTATTCGCTGTCGGTTGTGCTGGTTGCTACTCCTAACTTGGCTCGTCGCACCAGGACTCGCGACGGATGCGATCGCCACGGACGGACTTGCGGCGGATGGCATTGTCTCGGATGCCCGAGCGGTGCCTCCGAACATTCTGATGATTCTCAGCGATGACCAGGCCTGGGGCGATTATTCGTTCATGGGGCATCCGCATTTGCAAACACCGCGGCTGGATCGACTCGCCCGTGAGAGTTTGACGTTCACGCGGGGGTATGTGCCCGACAGTCTTTGTCGCCCTTCGCTGGCCACGATCATCAGTGGTCTCTATCCGCACCAACATGGAATTGTCGGTAATGATCCACCGTGGGAGGGCATGAATCGCGGCGTCAAGCGGCCGCCTCACAACCAACCCCAATACGTGAAGGCGCGCGAAGCATATTTGAAACACATGGATGCCATGCAAACGTTGCCCGACCATTTGTCCAAGCTCGGCTATCGATCCCTGCAAACGGGCAAGTGGTGGGAAGGAAGTCCGAGCCGCGGTGGATTCACCGAGGGGATGACTCAAGGTGATTTTCGCGGCGATGGTCGGCATGGCGACCGGGGGCTCGATGTCGGACGCGAGGGTATCGCCACGATCGAAACGTTTCTCGATAGTTGTGGTGAGACTAGCACACCTTTTCTTCTGTGGTACGCACCATTCTTGCCGCACGCGCCGCACAATCCGCCGCAGCGTTTGTTGGACAATTACAAGGATACGACCGACTCATTACCGATGGCAAAGTACTGGGCAATGTGTGAGTGGTTCGATGAGACCTGCGGCCAAGTTCTCGACGCGCTCGAGACGCGAGGACTGAGTGAAAACACGATCGTGATGTACGTTTGCGATAATGGTTGGATCAATCTTCGGGATCAAAGTGCTTATGCACCGCGAAGCAAACGGAGTCCGAATGAAGGCGGCATCCGCACACCGATCATGGTCAAGTGGCCCGGCCATATTGAACCGCGTCGTGATGACACCACCTTGGTCAGTTCCCTCGATTTGGTCCCCACGGCACTCGCGGCGGTGGGATTAGAAATTCCGACGGAGTTACCCGGATTGAATCTCGTCGACACCGAGAAATTGGCCGGTCGCGAGGCGATCTTTGGGGAGATCTTGGAGCACGACATTGTGTCCCAGAACGATGGCGAAGCCAGTTTGCGTTATCGCTGGATCATCCGTGGTGATTACAAATTGATCGATCCTTCGAGCCGATTGCCCCGTGAACAGGCCGAACTGTACAACGTCACCCGCGATCCCGGCGAGGACCACGATTTAGCTGCCGAGCAACCGGAACTTGCCAAGCGATTGCAAGCGGAGTTGGATGCGTGGTGGCATCCATCGACGTCTTGAGTGCAGGTTCGCTCGGTCAAAATCGGCGAATCGCTCTTCGCTAGGGTTTGACGGTTTTCTTGGTCAGGATCTCTTTGCTCGGTGGAGTCGTCGTATCCGTCTTTTTCTGGTCGCTCGGATCGTCCGTGGGGACCGGGATCGGCACGAGAGTGATGCGAACAGGCATGCCACGTTTGGGGATGCGATCGGTGAACGGGGTGTAAATGAGCGAGTCGGCTTGGGCGCTACTGGCGACCGGTAGATCGAGCATCGCAGTGTTAAAATTGGAGACGCATATCATGTCACCGCTGTCCGCTTTGTAGTACTCCTTGCCGTCCTGTTCGTCTTTCCAAAAACCGCTGCCGGCGAACACCCAATCCGTGTCCAAAGGTTGCTTGGTTTCTGAGTTTTGGATCCAGCTGCGGGCGTCCGCGACGCGATACTCGCCGGTTTCGTCCAACCACGACACCCAAATCCGAATTCGCTGGCCCGTCGCTGGCAAGAACTCCGGCTGGTAGCGAACCGGCGTTCCCGGCATCGCGCCCACGGCGAGCAATGCGGCGTGCACTTGACTCGATTGGGCGAGCACGGCGACGACCGACTCGTGTTCCTTGGTGTGCATCGGACAGGCGAACATTTCGAGTGACCCACGGTCCATGATCACGTAGCCGTCGATGTAGACTCGCTTCAGTTTGACATCGACCCACAACGATGATTCTTTGTTCAAGTTGCGCGCGGACGGCGGCGGATTAAAAGCGCCCCGTACGGCCTGTTCGGCGGTCGGACGCTCGTCGCTTTCCGGTTCCGTAGCGGGCTTGGTGGTGTCGCCCGCTTCGTCAACTTTAGGGAGTGCTCGCTTGACTTTCGGGATATCGTCAGCCTTCGCGGCGGTAAATCCAGCGACGATCAAGAACACGACGAGCCATGGCACCCCGACGCTTACCAGGCGGCGATTATTGATTGACAACGAAAATCTCGGCAAAATTCCTGGCATCGTGAAGCACCTTTTCAGCGGTCAATGGAGGGGTAGGTCTGGCAGCATCCGAGTAACCGGGTAAGTTATCCAAACTACCCCGGTCGCGAGATCGAGTTTCATCATACCCTTGGGACGTCACGTTTCCATGTCACTGGACACCACCAGCACTGCCGCAATGAAGAATGGCTCCGTCGAGACTGCGAAAAAATTGGCTGCGGGCGATGTTGAATTCGGCGGAGAAGCGTCTTTAACGGATTCACAATGGACGAAGTTGCAGCGATCGATTCTGGCCCGAGCCAAGAAGAGATCGCCTCGAGAGGTGTTCGGATCGGCCGGGGCGGACGGTTCCATCTACCGCTGGGGCGTTGCCACGTCCACGGGCGGACCGTGCGGCGAGCTCGTTGAAGTACTCAGCCGTTTAGCGGTCGACGCATCGCCGAAGAAATCGCGGGTCGCATCGGTCGACTTGCCGACCTCCGTCGAGGTTTTCATCGACACCGTGACGGGGCCCACGCACAATCCCGGTCATTGTGCCCGAGCGGTGCTCTGGGCGGCCGCGCTGCCGTCGTTGATCGGGCGTATCGATACGCGATTGTGGTGGGATTTGCTCGGGACGCTCCAGCAATTGCGTGAGTCGACCTTGCAGCTCAACGCGAATTCGTCTCCAGCGACGCTCATGCTCGGTGGCGAGTTGGGAATGACGCTGGCGTGGCGTCTCGGCGATTTACCGTCCTGCAAACGCCTGACGAAATCCGCGACGGCTGCGCTCGATGGCTGGTTCGCCGAAGAGGTGGACGCCATCTCGGCTGCGGCTAAGGGCGCCGTCGATACACGACTGGTGCTCGCATCCGTCATCCGTTGCCAGCGGTTGTTGCTGGGGACTCGCAAGACGAAGTTGAAAAAACGTCAAACGGAAATTACCAGCGACCTCGTCGTCTGGGCGGCTGGATTCACGATGACGGGCGGCCGATCGATGGCGAGCGCCGCGACGGTGCGGGATTGCCGCGATGATACCGCGCCCGATGGCTTGTTGCGGGCGGCGATCGCATTTGATCCCGAGACGCTCGGACCCGCGATCTCGGCGGCCCTGGGCGAGAGCCGCAGCAATGGCAAGTTGGCCTGGAAAGTATCGCTACCCGAAGCGATGCACCACAGCGAAGATGCCAAGGTCGCGATCATGTTGCCCGAGTGGGATGTTCGTCGCGGACGCATGCACATCGACTACACCGGCGAAGAAACGAAACTCGAACTGTTCGCGGGTCGCCAGCAGGCACTCGGTGGAAATTGGCAAGTGCTGATCGAAGTCGATGGCGAGGAACAACAAGCCAAGGGAGATTGGACCTACACGTGTGAATACTCCGACGACGATGTTCATTATCTGGAAATCGAGCAACCGTGGTCCGGTGGCGTTGTGCTGCAGCGTCAATTCATGCTGGCTCGCGAAGACCGATGTGTGTTGCTTGCCGATACCGTGGTCGCGAGTGAGACGGAATTCTCCGGCCA
>JBBSJZ010000399.1:0-5999 GCA_038256795.1 Pirellulales bacterium
CAGGGCAATCGCACGTTCAAGTTCCGTTAAATCCGGCGTAAATACCATCCAGTACAGCGTCATCCCATCCGGCTCGCATTCGTTTGCCGCGAATGTTGTCTTTCACGGTAGTGTCGCGTTGCAAAATATTCAGAGCCATGCGTCGGATCGCGGCTGAAATTTCCGGGGATGTTCCACGGCGGATTCGGCTGGCATCTTCGGCAAAGGTTACATCCAAAACATAGTGCTCGCTGTTTTCGATTTTCCAATGATCACGAATGAGCTTGCTCAGTCGCTTCACTTTCGGCGGTAGACTGCTGATGAAGAACATCGTTTCGTCATGTTCGGCGATATTGCCTTCACGATGACGATAAATCATGCCAATCGTTTGAGCGCCCGCCCAATCACTGAAGATGTCGTCATCATCAATGGCGATGCAGAAGTACTCGCGTCGTTCTTCACGACCGTGAGATTTCTCAACCGTCACATGCCGTCGCAAGCCCTCGACCTTGTTATCCATCTCGCCGTAGGCAACAAAACGCTCACCGATCGCCTCGGCAAGCTTCTGCTGGTTCCCTTTGACGGTCAGGATGTAATCGGCTTTCTTGTCCGTAATTGCTTTGGCCGTTTCCTTTTGGCAGTGCATCGCATCGAGCGTGATCACTGCACCTTCGATATCCATCAAGGCAAGGAGCTTTGGCACCGCTGGAATCTCATTGCTTTTGTCATCGACGGACATTTGCCGGATCACCAATCGGGTCTCCGTCGCGAACGCGGTTATCGTGTGCAGCGGACTCTGTCCGGCGGCACGATCAAACGATCCACGAAGTACTTTTCCGTCAATGGCGATGCCTTTACCTCGCAACGAACCAGCGAATTGATCGACCCAGTGGTGCATCGCGGCGAGGAACTCGCCGGTATCAAGCCGACTGAAGACTCGCCCAAACGTATCGTGACTGGGAACACCGTGTTCCAGTTTGATGTAGCGGCGAAACCACCGGATCTTTCCATTTGCGAACCGCTCCACGTCGGCCCAACTGTTGGCCCCACAGATCGTCGCGGTCAGTGTAACAAAAATCATTTCGAGCAAGTCATGGTTGTGACCTCGCTCCAGTCGAGGGTCGGTAACATTTACAAAACTCTTGGAAACAATTGCTGCCGGTCCGTTCATCGATTGGCACCTCCGTGCGGGAAACACGCCGCTCAACTGCGAGCCGCTTGACTTCAGCGATGACACCGCAATCCTTAGACCGAAACGAAATCAACGTGCGATTGCCCTGCTGGGTACCGTCGCCGTGCGCGTCCAAGTAATTCGGATTCTCGGTTAGCTTTCGCATGAAATCGTACACGACCTGTTTTCGTAGTCGCGGACCGTAGACCGCGAACGGACGAAGCACAGCGATTCGCACACCGTAAAGGCGAGCGTAGACGGATGCGTAACCGTCGATTGCCAACTTACCCGCTCCATAAGGCGAAATGGGAAGTGTTGGAGTCAACTCCGAAATTGGCGATATCGTCGCATCACCATAGACGGCTGCGGACGACGCCAGAAGCAAACGAGACGAGCTTTTCTGGCGGCGAAGACTTTCCATCAACCTCAGCGATAGCAGCAGGTTCATTTGAAAATCTTCCCATGGATTCTCAACCGACCCCGGTACCGTCGCACTACCCGCGAAATGGAAAATGGCACAAAACTCACCGTCGGCGGTAAGCTTGTCCAAGTCAGTATGGGACAAGTCTTGTTGTCGATACTCGATCTGATCTCGAACGGAATCAAGGTTGCCTTGGGCGTCGCAATCACCGCGATCGATGACGGTAACATGGGCACCCAACGAAACAAGTCGTTCGGTGAGGTGTGAACCGATAAAACCATTGCCACCGGTAACGAGTACGTTTTGACCATTCCACGACAAAGCATGCAGGAGCGATGGAACGTCTCTGGGTGTGAAGCTGACGTACGTCGAGCAAACAAGTTTTTTGGGGATCGCCCATGCCGTCGGATGTCTCGAAGCCTACGTTCACGGACCGTTTTTACTCTTCCTGGGCGACATCTACTTTGGTCCAGGAAAGTTGGTCGACATGCTTGCGGAGTTCGATGCGGACTCGGGCGGTGCCATCCTGGCAATCAAGCAAGAGCCCGACGCTGACGCTATGCGAAAGAACTACGCGGTCGTGATCGGGGAGGATCGACTCGTGAAACGTGTGGTTGAGAAACCGCGGATCGCACCGAGTCGGCTCAAAGGCGTCGGCATCTATCTGTTTGACTCGACCATTTTCGACGCGATCCGCCGGACCCCGCGCACGGCGATGCGAGACGAGTATGAGATCACCCACGCAATCCAAGTGCTCATTGATGACGGTTATCCCGTTCGTGCTGTTCATGCCATTGATGACGACGTGAACTTAACATTTCCGGCCGATCTACTTCGCTGCAACCTCGAACAAGCCGACCGACTTGGCGACGGAGTGCTCGATTCCCAGCACAACTTGATCGGTGATCGCACCTCGATTCACGCCGGCGCAGTGTTAACGGATTGTATTGTCGGATCGGATGTCGTGATCGAACATCCCATTCACATCTCAAGATCGATGATCTTTGACGGCTCGCGGGTTTTGTCATCGTCCGACTTCGACTACCACATCGTTACGCCAGATGGGATTGTGGATTGCAACGTCTCCCGCGACGGGTCCGCAAGGTGAGTTTGTAGACTCGGCCGGCGAAGTCCGCTTGAAACGACTGTCTCGGTATGCAACGACTGGTTCGAATGCGAACAATCATCCGATGACCCCTACACTGCCTATTTTACGCAATGCGGAAAAGTTATTTGCGTAATTTGGGCTGTCTTTGCTCTGACGCGGCTTGCCTAAGTCCCTTTGAAGGGTACGTTTACAGCGTCGAGTAGTGAAACTTCATATCGTCCCCGTCAGTGGTCCAGCAGACTCCTCGTGGGGGTGTATTGAAGGTGTCGAAGTTTGGTGTTGGCGCACGATTTGCCCTTCACTGGAGTTCTTGTCGGTGCGGAGTCTGATTCGAGACGCCGCATCTTGAGGAGAACTCGGTGTGAGCGGCTCAAAGAGTTCCTCAAAGAAGCGGAACGCCATCGGTTACAACTCCATGCGTTGCTTCTTCAAACGCCGGGCTGGTTTCACTATCGATTCGCACACAGCATCCATTCACGGGGGTAAATCTGCCATGTTCCGCGCGGTCACGTTTGGTTTGGTTGTCGTCACAACCGGTATTCTCGCTGGATCGTCATCCAGCCTTCAAGCAGCTGATTGGTCCGAAGCTGCGTTTCCCGTCAAAAAGCACGATTTCGGCACCGTAGCCGTTGCGTCAAAGACGGAATACCAATTTCAGATTTACAACACGTTCACGTCGGACATGCAAATTTCGCATGTCAAGGCGAGCTGTGGCTGTACAACAGCGATCGTCGACACCCCCATGATCGCACCGGGCACTTCTGGACAAATTACCGCGAGATTCAACACGGGCACGTTCAAGGGCAAGCGCGGTGCTGACTTGACCGTCGTCATCACCAAGCCGTTTTACAGTGAAGTGCGATTGCGAGTCGACGGATACATTCGGCAAGACATGGTGTTCCATCCAGGCAGCGTCGATTTCGGCCGAGTCAGCCAGGGCGACGCGACCAGCAAGGCTGCGAAGATTCTTTATGCCGGTCGCAGTGATTGGCAAATCATGGATGTCCGTTCGAATCACTCATGGTTGTTGCCAGAAGTCAAGCAAGTGTCCAAGAATGGCGGCCAAGCCGTTTACGAGTTGTCGGTAACGCTCAAGGAAGACGCGCCGACCGGGTACTTTCAAGAAGAAATCGTCGTCTTGACGAACGATCGGCAAATGCCACGCGTGCCATTACCCGTCAACGGCACGGTCGAGAGCGCATTGAGCATCGCGCCGCAGTCGATTGCACTGGGTGGAATGCAGATGGGCGAGCCCGTGAAGCAGCGTTTGGTGGTTCGTGGTCAAACTCCGTTCATGATCGAGTCGATCACGTGCGAAGGCTGGGATGTCGCGTTCGCTCCGACGCCTGAGGCCAAGACAACGCACATCATTGAGACGACCTTCACGCCCACCGCGCAAGCGACCGGGGCGCAGCGAGTCGGAGTCGTGATCACCACGGCTGGTGACCAGAGCGTCACCGCCAAGGCATTGCTCACGGCTGATATTCGCGACAACTAATACGCGTCCAGTCACCCACCCACTGAAACTAAAACGGGCGCCGGAGGATCATCTCCGGCGCCCGTTTTTTATTGGACTTTGCGGATTGCGACTCCGCGCATGCACCGCCTCGTGCAGGCGGTCGGCATGACTTTTCGGGTTGGGAAAGGGGATCGGGGATCGGTGTGTTTGCGGTTTGGGGAAGGGCGGCGTTGTTTGCGATTTGTAGACCGCTCGGGTGGTTGAGTCGGCTGTGTTTCTCGCGAATCGTTTCGATGCTTAGCAGCACGAGGACGATGAGACCCATGCAAAGATTGTCGGTAGGAACTGTCGGAAACGGAGTCCGGAGTTTCTACAGGGCGATTCAGGCGAATGGACACTATGTCATCGTCGTGATGGACGTCCCGATCGTAATTCGGTTCAACCCTCCCCAGTCGCGTCCAGACACGTTGGCGGAGCACACAGAAAGGATTCTGACCCGTGAAAACCAACTTGATGCGGTGCTTCGCTATCGCCCTCGGCGTTACTGCCAGCACGTCGGCTCATGCACAGTACGGCCAACCCCAACACGGCCAACCCCAGTACGGCCAGCCCCAGTACGGCCAACCCCAGTACGGCCAACCCCAGTACGGCCAGCCCCAGTACGGCCAGCCTCAATTCGGGCAGCCACAATACGGCCAACCTCAACAAGGCCAAGCCCAGTACAGCCAGCCCCAGTACAGCCCAGCACAGTACGGCCAACCCCAGGGCGGTCCGGCGCTGTTTCAAGCGCCCTCGGGTCACGCACCTGGGGCCGGCTTTGGTGGCGGTTTCTTGACAGCCACCGGCAACGCGCCGGCATCACCGGCACGAGCTGACCAGATGGCGCAACCGCGTTGGGGTAGTTTTAACGCTCCCCAATCGGCACAACGGCCCGAACCGATTCAGCATCCGAACGTGTTCCGCCAAGTGTCTCAGCACGCGGACGATTTGTTACCGCCAGCACCGAGCTCGGGTAGCGGCATTGAATCGATCGCTCCCGGCTTTCCCGAGATCAACCCGCACGCTCACCAGGCACCGAGCGAGCTAGTACCAAGCGCGCCAGCACCGAGGGCACGGGCCCAGCAAGTGCCCAGCCACGGCAGTTCTCAACCGACACCGGCCCACGAAGCTGGCCCGGCCTACCAGGCTGCACCGAACCAGCAGCAAGCCCCTACCCGGCGTCAGGCTCCGGCTCCGCAATTCGCTCCGGCCGCGCCTCAGTACGCTCCCGCACCGACGCATTCTCAAGCTCCCACCTACGCACCCGCTCCGAACGACGCTCCCCAGGCTGATCCGTACGCGAACGCTCCAGCCGCGGTCTACCAAGGTTCCGCTTCGTGTGCTCCTGGAGCTGGCGGATACAGTGACGGCGGCAACGCAACCAACCCCGGATACAACGGGCACAGCGTCAATCCGTACGGCAGTCGTTACTCGAATCCCTATGAAACGGCGATGAGCTCACCGTGGGACGGTGGATGCAGCCCCACGGTTCCGATGAGTGAATTCGCGCAACAGGGTTCGAATGCGCGTCCGGCATTGTTCCCATACTTCGGCGGCGCCAACGCGTTGTTCTGGAACACGGCGAGTAACAGCAACAAGGTGCTCGGCCTGCGTTATGGATTGCCCGCGATCCACTCAGCGGATGTCGATCCCGGAGTCGGCTCGGGTTATGAAGTCTTCGGCGGTCGGTACTTTGGTTGCGGCACTTATGGCATCAGTTTCGGGTACTTGAATGTCAACCCTGGCGCCCAGACCTCGTTGCTTTCGGGCATGGCCGGGACGCCTGACGTCCCCGGGCCAGGCACCAACGGCGACTTGCGAG
>JBBSJZ010000400.1:0-5996 GCA_038256795.1 Pirellulales bacterium
CAGATTCTCGTTGACCTCGGTTTCCTCACCGACGAACAGCTCGAGGTCGTGCTTGAAGAGCAGGAACAGCAGCCCGGCATGCTGCTGGGTCGCATCGCGGAGGATATGCAGTTGATTACGGGCGAGCAGTTAATCCAGGCGCTCGCTGAACAGCTTTCGATGCAAACGGTGTCACTCGAAGATGCTAAGATTCCGCCGGATGTGCTGGGACGGATTACCGAAACGATGGCCCAGCTCTACCGAGTCGTTCCAATTCGTTTTGAACACAATACGCTCACGGTAGCGACATGCGATCCGCAAAACTTGAACATTCAAGACGAGTTGCGGACGTTCTTGGGTTATGAGATTGCGATGGTGATCGCGACCGAAGTCGACGTGATGAACACCATCTCTCGACACTTTGACAGTGAAACCGAGAGCATGGAAAAATTGGTCGCCGGGCTTGCTGCCGACGATGACTTGAAACAAGCGATCTCGGCGCTGCAATCCGAAAAGTTCAACTTGACCAACATGGAGGCGCTTGCGGACTCCGCCCCCGTCCGGAAGTTGCTGAACATGGTGATGTTGTTGGCGATCAAGGATCACGCCAGCGACATTCACTTTGAACCCTTCGAGGATGAATTCCGCATCCGCATCAAGGCCGAAGGCGTATTGTATGAGATGGTTCCGCCACCGCGTCACCTCGCATTCGCGATCACGACGCGGATCAAGGTGATGGCGAACCTCGACATTGCTGAACGCCGCATGCCTCAAGACGGTCGTATCGAATTGATGGTCGGGGGTCACCCGGTCGACCTTCGCGTCAGCGTCCTGCCGACGATCTTTGGCGAAAGCGTCGTCATGCGGGTGCTCGACCGATCCGTCGTGAGCTTAAGTTTAGAGAAGGTCGGGATGGATGCCGATATCATGGCCAGGTTCCGACACGCCATGGATCGTCCCAACGGGATCATCCTCGTCACCGGCCCCACCGGCTCGGGTAAAACGACGACGCTGTACTCCGCCCTTTCAGAATTGAACGACCCCAAAGACAAAATCATCACGACGGAGGATCCGGTCGAGTATGACATTGACGGGATCATCCAAATCCCGGTGGATCCCGACCAGGGCGTGACGTTCGCGAGTTGCTTGCGGGCGATTCTGCGCCAAGACCCCGATATCATTTTGATCGGCGAAATTCGAGATCTGGAAACCGGTGAGATCGCGATCCAAGCGGCACTGACCGGCCACCTCGTCTTCAGCACGCTGCACACGAACGATGCGCCCGCGACCGTCACGCGGCTCAAGGACATGGGCATCCAGCCGTTCATGATCTGTGCCACCGTCGAGGCCATCTTGGCTCAACGACTCGTGCGGCGGATTTGCCCCAAGTGCCGCGAAGAAGCGCGTGCCAGTTCCGACTTGTTGGCCGAGTTGCAAATCGAACGCAGCACCCTCGGGGATAGCAAGTTCTACAAGGGCGCCGGTTGCGATAATTGCAACAATACAGGTTACAAAGGCCGCGTCGGTTTGTTTGAGTTAATGATCGTCAATGACACCATTCGCGAAATGGTCATGGCGAACGCCAGCACCGATGAGCTCCGCGTCGAAGCGGAAAAGGGCGGCATGATCGCGCTCAGAACCTTCGGCATGAAACTGGCCCGCGAAGGCATCACCACCCTCGAAGAAGTCGTCCGCGAAACAGTGGATGCGTGATGGGAGGGAAAAGGGGTGGCAGAAATGCAGGGCCACAGGACCACAGGGCCACAGCGAACAGAGGATGATGGATGTCGCAGACGTTCGAGGATTTGGAAGTTTGGAAACGGGCGTGTCGATTGGCGGTAGTGATTTATCATGCGCTTTCGGAATGTAAAGACTTCAGCTTGAAAGACCAAATGCAACGTGCATCGGTATCCATCGCCTCCAACATTGCCGAAGGCTACGAACGAACCCCGAAAGACTTCATCCGCTTCCTCGTCATCGCCAAAGGCTCCGTCGCCGAACTTCGCACCCAAACTTACATCGCACAACAAGTCAATCAGCTCACAAAAGAACAAGCCGCCACGATCATCGACGAAACCAAACAATTATCACGAATGATCCAAGCACTCATTAACAATCGACGCCAAAAACTTAAAAACACTGACCCCTAACCCTGATCTCCCTATGGATCTCCTGATCTGATCTCCATAGTCCCAAACCAAAACCAAAACCCTGTGGCCCTGTCCCACCTGTGGCCCTTTTCCCTGAAGCGTAAGCGCCTCCCCCATGCCTACTTATCAATTCGAAGCGATGGACGCGACCGGACAAGAGATCCGGGACGAGATCGATGCGTCCAATGAAGAAGAAGCGCAAACCACCATTCGCCAGATGGGGTACTTCGTCACGAAGATCTCCATCAAGAAGCAAGCGGCGGGCGCGGGCGGCAAGAAAGGTGGCAAGAAGCGAGGCTTCACCATCGGGGGCGCCAAGACCAAGCACATTTGCGCTTTCACCCGCCAACTCTCGATTCTGCAGGACGCCGGACTACCGATCTTGCGGAGTTTGAAGATCCTCGAGAACAACAGCAAACCGGGCAAGCTCAAGTTCGCTCTGCAAGACACGTGCGAGGAGATCGAGGGCGGATCGACCCTCAGCGAGGCGATGAGCAAATCGCCTAAAGTCTTCACACGTTTGTACGTCAATATGATCAAGGCCGGTGAGGCCGGAGGTGCCCTCGAAACGATTCTGCAGCGTCTCGCCGACTTCCTCGAGCGAGCCGAATCGCTCAAGCGCAAGGTCAAAGGCGCGCTGATTTATCCCGTCATCGTGGTGATGGTAGCCGCCGCGATTTTGTCCTTCATCATGATCTTCATCGTGCCCACGTTCGAGAAGATGTTCGATGAATTCGGACTCGACTTGCCGGCGCCCACGATCCTCTTGATCGCGATGAGCCAGTACATCGTGAACTATTGGTTCCTGCTCATCGCGATGCCCGTCTGCTTTTTGATCCTCGTCAAGTTGCTGCGGAAATTCCGGCACGGACGGATGGGATTCGACATGTTCATTATCAAAGTCCCCATCTTCGGATCGCTGATCGAAAAGAACATTCTCGCCCGCACGACGCGGACACTCGGAACGCTCATTTCCAGTGGTGTGCCAATCATCGAGGCCTTGAATATCACGCGTGAGACGAGCGGCAACGGCATGTTCGAACGGATGTTTAGCAAGGTCACCGACTCGATTCGCGAGGGCGAGGTCATTAGCAAGCCGCTGACCCAGTACAGCGTGCTCGGGTTCCATCCGATGGCGCTCGTGTTCTGGATCATTTTCGGCAGCTTCCCCGGCATCGTGCTGATGAGCGTCGCGCTCACCGCGTCGGGAACCAAGCTCGACGACGGCACGATGGTGCAAACGCTGCAATTCATCGCCCTGTACTTGATCATCGGCGGCTCCGTGATGGCGTCGTTGTTCTACCTCACAAAAATCAAAGGCCGAGTCGTCGATGACCTCGTCGTCAACATGGTCGACGTCGGAGAAGAGACCGGTGAACTCGACACGATGTTGTACAAGGTCGCCGATACGTACGACGAAGAAGTTCGCGTGATGACCGACGGTCTGACCGCGCTGATGGAACCGCTCATGATCGTCTTCCTCGGCGTCGCCGTCGGCTTCATCGTTATCAGCCTCTTCATGCCCCTCGTCTCACTCATCAGCGGATTGACGTGAAAAAGTTGTCAGTTTTCAGTCGCCAGTTGTCAGTCAAGCACGAAGAGTCCCCTCTCCCCATCGCCTCGATGGGAGAGGGTGAGGTTGAGGGGCCGAGAGGAACAATCACCCGAATACCAACGAACACCCTTTCACTTCCCAACTCCTGTGGCCCTGTAGCCCTGTCACCCTTTTAACCTGAAGCGAAGCGCCTCCCCCATGCTCACCCTCCAACTTCCCGAGCGCATCGACCAACTGGCGAGTAATCGCCAGCGATGGGCTGAGGTCTTGGCGGATCCGCAGTGGAACGGCACCCGCGGTCGAATTGAAACCAACGCTTTTGGGCAAATCATCCTGTCACCGCCCCCCGGAGGCCCACATAGCAGTCGTCAGAGCCAGATTAGCTACGAGCTGCGTGTGCGTCTGGGCGACAAGACCGTGACGGAGGCGCCGGTATCCACCGCCGACGGCGTGAAGGGGCTCGATGTGGGTTGGTACTCACCGCAGCGTTACAACGAAGTCCGAGGCCAAGTCGCATTCGAGATTGCCCCAGAAATCTGCGTCGAAGTGATGAGCCCCAGCAACACTGACCTTGAGTTACAACACAAGCGAGTTCTCTACTTCGATGCCGGAGCCATTGAGTGTTGGCAATGCGGCACCACCGGTGAGATGTCCTACTACCACGCGGTTGCACCCAACACACCCACATCCCACTCAAAACTCTGTCCCAGCTTTCCCCAGCAAATCGAAGACTAGAAAGCCGGTTCCAGGCAACCTGCGGCCTGAAACCGCTCCCATAAAACCGAAGACCCCTGTGGCCCTGAAGCCCTGCCACCCTTTTAACCTGAAGCGAAGCGTCCAATGACCCCCACCATCCAACCCCCCGTGGCCCTGTCACCCTGCGGCCCTTCGCCCTCAGCGAAGCGTCCCGGTTTCACCCTCGTCGAAATCCTGGTCGTGATTTCGATCATTGGTATTTTGGCGGCCATTGCGATTCCGGCTATCAATGGAGCAGTTGTGAGGGCTCGGCAGACAGCGATACGTCTCGAGATGGATGTGATCGGCAATGCCCTCGAAGCGTATAAACTCCAGTATGGTGATTACCCACCCGACTTTAGTGATTGGAATTCAGTCGAGCGTCACTTCAGAAAGTCGTTTTCAAATATTGATGACAGCGAGCTTAAGCTACTCGCCCAGTACACGTGGCTTGATGGCTCCTACAACCGAGTGGCGGTCGGAGGCGACGCTGATCCGCGAACGACTCCAGCAACCTATTCGTACTACCGTCAATGCATGGACCCTGCTGAAGCATTGGTGTTTTGCTTGGGCGGATTCAGCACCGACAAAAAGCATCCCTTCACCGGTCAAGGCGGTCCCCTAGCTAGGATCAGTGGCGCTGCGGCGCCCTTCAATTATACGAAGTACCAATACAACACCGAACGCGGCAACGGATTCATGGAGCTGACGTCCGATCAGCTTTCAATATTCGTCGCCAACGATGCTTCAGCATCACCAGCATCAGCTAACCCGATGGCCGCTGCCGTGGCTTACACCTACTCCGACGATGAGTACTCGACGACCATCGCTGGGTCCGGGCCCAACAACTTCTATTCAACACGGGGAGCGGGCAGCCCATTTGCGGCAATCCGTTTCTTAGTGGATCCATTTCCTGTTTATACGATCAATCAAAAAGCCGGTCCGCTGGTCTATTTTCAATCGAGCGGATACACGCGAACGTTTACTCCAACCACGCTCAGCGGAGGTTGGTATAGCACCGCAACAGCGTTTCATGCGCTCAACCTTTACTTGCACCCGAGCGGTGAATCCGAGAACGGCGTGGCCCGCCCGTATCTGACGAATCAAGCGAACACTGTTTCGGGTGGGTTCACTTGGGCGAACCCCAGCAAGTTTCAATTGATCTCGGCGGGTCTCGACGGCTCCTACGGAGGCAGTGTGTCAGCGGGCGTCGTCGATCCGACAGCCGCAGCAACGGCCAGCAACGCGGGTGTGGTAGCGATGTACCCGACGGGTCAGTTTGCCAATGCTGCGGGCGCCACCACTGGAGCGGACAAGTACGAAGACCCCGAAACCATCTACCGCTCATCGAAACCACAACTCGACAACATCACCAATTTCGCGACGCTCACACTCGAAGGTGACTTGCCGTAATTGCGAGCCGTCCGACGACTTGCCACATCTTGCCAGAGTTTGAATCCATGAGAAATGCCATGATCCGAAACGCCTTCACCCTCGTCGAACTGCTCGTCGCCATCGTCATCATGGGCGTCATCAGTAGCATGGTGGTCATCGCGCTTTCGGGTGCGCAAAGGCAG
>JBBSJZ010000401.1:0-5983 GCA_038256795.1 Pirellulales bacterium
GATTCGTCAAACAGCAAAGGTAACCGGTGTGCAAATCGGCCACGGCGTCACAGTAAGGCAACTTTTCGAGGCGAAGTTTCTTGACCGATGAAAGCACCCGTCGAATACTCGCGGGTGTCGGATTTCGTGCGCTGAGATTGAGATGCACTAAGCTCTCCAGCACATGCCGCATCAATCGGCACACCTGGACCTTACGCAGCGGCATCGTTTTGACGAAGACTTGGGTGCGTGCAAAATCGGCTTCCGCCTCGTCCCACCGCCCCTCATACATCAAACGTAACTGGCCCGCCGTCGATTCGAAAAAATCGACCAGTTCCAAACCGTCGCGAGGCCGTTCCGAACGGATCTCGCTGCGAGCGGCATCGAACTCGCTCAGCCGGTGACCCGCCAACCAGCCACAGCATCCGACGCTGCTACACGCCATCACGCGTCCCAGCAAATCGTTGCGAGTGACCGACTGGTCGAATAGTTTTTGACTCATCGTGGTGAGATCGCGAATATGGCCAAGGTGCCACATCGCTACCATTCGATGCATCGAGGTATGACCAATCTCGAATGTTTGCCGAACCTCACATGACGCGTACGCCGCAAAAGATTGATCGGCTGGCTCGAGGGTCTCGCTCCAACGTGCTGCGAGTACATGCATCGCGGCGATCGCCGAGTAAGCGTCACCGATGGTCTTGGGATTGCCAAGCTTGATGGCGAGGGCGAGCACCTCGTCGAGCTTGGCCGTGTTGCGAGTGCGTGCGTTTCCAGCATCGTAGGATCCGAAAACGGCAATGTCCGTTCTCGATTGCAATTTCTGGTGCGTGGTCCCCAATCTCAGCGAGCGAATCGCCCCGGAGATAGCGAGCTCAGCCCCGTAAATGTTATCGATCATGCACAGGGGGCGAGATAGCTCCAGGCACAGTCGAAGGTATTCATCCGACTCGCTCGCGCCGGCCGCCGCTTCATCGCTCGCGAGCCCCGGCCGACACCAGTTGAGGATTCGAAACCAGGCACTCTTTCCGAGGAGTGAAATCACCGCAGCCAGGGCTGGCTTGGGCTTGGGTAATCCGATTCGCTCGGCCATGTCCTTGATTTGTATTCGCACTTGATCCGGGCGACCACTGCGGGTGAGCAGCAGCAGGGCGCGCAGTTCATAGTCACAGGCTTGCTTTGTCGGCACCAAGCCGGCCAGTTTCATGTAGTGATTCGCCGCTTCGACCGGCCGATCCGCTTCGTCATAAGCGAACGCCGTTCTGCGAATTCGCTCGATCCGAGCTTCTCCAGTGACGTGGGGAATGACTCGCTCATGCCACCGCGCCGCTTCCGTCTTGGCATACCGCTGATCCGCATCGAGCGCGGCGCGGTCGGCGAACTCGATCGCTCGTTCATAGTCACCCGACTCGAACAAATGACCGGCGATGCGTGCGGCTTCGAACTGTTTGATCGGAAACTTCAACAGCACCTCCGCCCAAAGCCGATGCGCCTCGGCGCTTTCGAGGGATGTGAGTTGCCGCTCCAGTCCTTGCGCGATGCGATCGTGAACGATACGAATCGACTCGTCGTCGATGACTTCCGATTGGATCAATCGTCCGCGACGCAGTTCTTCGAGCGAGTCAATCGTGAGTAAGCTGCTTTCCTTGAGCGCCATCAGTTCTTCTCGTGACACCGAGCCCCCGGCCGTCACAACGAGCATGAGCAATTGCCGCGCATCGTCGCTCAATCGATTCACACGCTTTTGCCACAAGCCCGCGACGATATCGACCGATGCGACATCGACCGATGCCAGCGAACTCGAAGGATTGACCGAATTCGAAAACGCGCCTCCGGGGCGGAACTCTTCGGCCAACTCGTCCAGTCGAAAGGGCACTCCCTGAGCCGCGTCCGCGAGCGACCTGTGGAACCCAGCCGGAACGTCAACGGACCAACACTTTGCCGCGTGCGTCAACATCGCGACGGAATCGTTCACCCCCAGCGGCCCAAGTCGCAAGTGACAATCCGCTCGAAAGTGCTGCAAGTCATCGCCGCTGCGCGAGACCGTGATGATTCCCAGCGATCCAGCTCGTTCGGCTTGCATCCGATCGAGCACGTTGATGCTGTCTTGGTCAGCCCACTGGGCATCATCCACGACCAAGATCATCGGCCCCGTCTCCAAAATCTTGAGGGATAAGCGCACGGCGGCCTCGAGCGAATCGATTCGAGCGGGGACGGGACCGGTCATCGGCAACCGCGAGCTCGCGGTCACGACGCTGCACAGCACCGGAAACGCTTGATGCAAGATCGCCGCGCTGACGGGGTCGACCTCCAAAACACCAAGGTCCTCTTTGGCATAGCGAGTCGCCAACGCATCACAAATCTGGTCAAACGCTTGCAACGGTTGATCTTCCCGGAGCTGGCACTTGGCGGTGAACACGTGAACCCAACGTCGCGAAGTTAACTTGCGAACGACCTCGTCAATGATCCGCGACTTCCCTATGCCCGATGCACCGGAGATGTGCAGTCGACCGGATTGACCTTTGAGTACTCCTTCGAGCCAGCCGAAAATTTGCAATAACTCTGCGTCGCGCCCGTACAGCCCCTTTTCACACGGCATGAGAAACGTCGAACGAGTCGAAGTCCCCAAACGCGAAATCTCCAGCGCCGTCGGGCGATCGCCCGGCTTTGTCTCGAGCATCTCCATGCAAGCATCACGAAGCACGTCGGGGACGGACGTGCCCAGCTCGACCATCGAGCTTTGGACGTTCGTCGACTCGAACACTTCACTCGGCGTTTCCGCCACGAGACGCTTTTGGCCCGACACCAACCTCAGCGTTTCAAAGATCACTTTGCCGAGCGAGTAGACATCGCCAGCCGGTAAGTAGGACTGGTCAAACCAAACCTCCGGAGCCATGTACTGGGGCGTGCCCGCCAAGTAAGAACGAATGCCGCTCGGATCAATTTCGGGATCGATGGTTCCCACCAATCCGTAATCAATGATCCGTCCCTTACCGTCATAGTCAACCATCAGATTTTGAGGCTTGATGTCGCGGTGGATCAAGAAGTTCGCGTGCATCACAGAAAGCCCGAGTGCGTAGTGACGCAGCAGAGATAGGATCTGGTCGCACGCGGAACCGGCATCCAGTCGTCGCAACTCGTGAATCATTTTCGCGAACGTGCGACCATCGACGAGCTCCATCGACAACGCGGTATGGTCGTCGACCCGATGAATTTGGTCGACATGCGCCAAATGCATATGCCGAACATCGAGCATGCGGCGAAATCCGACCTTGTTGCGAACCAGATCCTCGGTCGTTTCCGGAACCAAGATTTTGAGTGCCAATCGTGACGCCGACTGGGATTCGCCACGTCCCGTCGGAGTCGCCTCATAAACAAAACCGCTGGAACCCTGGCCCAGCAATCGGCCGAGCCGAAACGGGCCGAATGTGTCTCCCGCTTTCCAAACCGGTTCGCGTCGATCGGTGTTGCCGCTCGCCCGATACGTTTCTCGTAAATGCTGGGGCCGAACGGGAGTATCCAGCGATTGCGGTGTTGGCGAAAGTTCGTCAGCCGGGTCGTGCATCACTCGTTCCTCGGAATCATCGAAAGTTCCTTTAGCCTTGTGCGCCAATCCTTCGCCGAAGCATTCGGGTCATGAACCAAGGTCAGCTCGTACTCGCGGCACTCGCAAAATAGTAATAGATGCCAAGCACAAGTGCCACTAAAACGACTCCCACCGGTTTCGCCAGTGGCCAGGGGTCCATCGGTATCGGTGGAGTGTAACTAGCCGCGAGATCCGCGTCAGCGGCGATCTGGCGAGGCGCAACGAACGCGGCGACTTCCATGATGAGAATCAAGGCCACGAAGAGCATTCCGAGGAAGTGGAATTCGTGAACTTGGGCAATGAAGCCTGGGAACACGAAGTACGCCAACCCGACTGCAACGCATCCCAACACGAGTGCCAAGTTGGCGCTCCACGCCGGGACTCGGCGGTCCAACATCCCCAACAATACAACCGGAAAAATGGGAATGTAGAAGCCATTCATTTTTTGCAGGTAGCCGAAGATACTGTCCTGGCCCGCCAGCATCGGGGCGACGAGCATCGCAAAGATTGCGATCAACGTGCCGAACCATCGACCGCTGCGCACCGTTTGAACTTCGCTGGCACCCGGATTGATCCATTTCTTGTAGGCGCCCAAACTGAACAATGTCGCCGTCGCATTGAGTGCTGAATTGAATGAGCTCAAAATGGCGCCGACCATGACGGCCGCGAAGAAACCGGTGAATTGCCAAGGCAAAATTTTACGCACCAGACTGCCGTAGGCCTTGTCCTTCTTCTTGGATTGAACCTGCTCGGCGACATACTCATCAACCTTCGCCGCTTCGATCTCACTGGGCACCGCCGCTCGCGCCGTATCACTCATCTCCACGAGTTGCGCATCGACGAACAATCGACCTTGGGAATCGAGATGAAACGCCAAAATTCCGGGCAGCACCAAAATGAGCGGACCGAACGTTTTGAAGCCAGCCGCGAGCAATGCACCCTTCTGGCCTTCGGCGAGCGACTTTGCCGCAAACGTTCGCTGAATGATTTGCTGGTTGGTCGTCCAGTAAAACATATTGAGCAACAGCACGCCGGTGAACAACGTTGGCCAAGGGACGGAGCTTTTCGCTCCGCCCAAGGAAACGAACTTATCCGGATGAGTATCTCGCAACGTGTCCAGCCCCGCGAGCACGTTTCCATCTCCGACCAGTTGCAATCCGAGATAGGCAATCAACAAACCGCCCGTGATCAACCCCACGCCATTGATGGTGTCGCTGACCGCGACCGTCCTCAAGCCACCGAAAATCGCGTACACGGATCCCAGAATGCCGATCATCCAAACCATGATCCAAAGAATGGTCTGGTCGCTATCAATACCGGTTAGCGCCTGCAGATCCAAAATTCCGCTCATCCCCCTCGCGCCCGTGTACAGAATGATGGGGAGCAGAATCACCGCGTACATGATGATGAAAATTGTGTCGGTAATGCTCTTGGTTGTTTCATCAAAACGTCCACCGAGGAATTCGGGGATGGTGGTGATGCCTTTGGCGAGGTAACGCGGCAAGAAAAAGATCGCCATGATCACCAACGAGATCCCGGCAATCACCTCCCAAGCCATCACGGCAATTCCGTCACCGAACGCCGCGCCGTTGAGCCCCACGAGCTGTTCGGTCGACAAATTCGTCAATAGCAACGAGCCCGCAATCACGCCCGCCGTCAGCGAACGACCCGCTAGAAAATATCCATCGTTGGACTCGCTCTCTTTCCCACGCACGATGAAGTAAGTCAGCACGCCAACGAGCGCCGTGAAGAAGACAAAGGAGATGAGAGTTAACATGAGAGAGGGGTGGGGACTGAAGGAATGAAGGAATGAAGGAATGAAGGAATGAAGGAATGAAGGGATATGGGAATGATTAGAGATTGATGAATTGGCCTTGGGCGGCGGCGCTTTTACGACACCCGTCGAGAACGAGTTGGGTGTTGAGCGAAATGGCGGCGAGATCCGAATTCAGCTTGCCGGAGATCGCGATCTCACCGAGCTTGCGAACCATCTCGACTTCTTGGGCGTTGGCTTCGCCGGACGAGTACTCCGTCAAGCCGCGTTGACGGGTGTGACGACCGAAATTCCAGCGGCAGTTATCGATTTCGAGCGCATGCGTGTTCTCGGTCCACGACGACTCGACCCCGTAAAACGGCAACACGAAATCGTCGACGGTGACATATCCCTTGCTGCCGGAGATCGATGCCGTTTGTTGGTTCGCGGTCAAGAACGAGCAATAAAAACCGGCGGTGACGCCGGCCGCGAATCGCAACTCACCGATGAACTCGCTCGGTACCGAAGCGGCGGAATGATCGTCGCCGTAGCAGCTCAACATCCGGCCCGAGACCGCCAGCGGCATTTGGCCCTTCATCATTCGCATCGTGAAACGGATGCAGTACCAGCCGAGATCGCCCAGGCATCCGTGAGGCTCGAATTCC
>JBBSJZ010000402.1:0-5948 GCA_038256795.1 Pirellulales bacterium
AGTGTTTGGATTTCGCGACACCATTGGAATTCGCAAAAGAAGCCAACCGAGGTAACTGATGACGTCGCCGCGACATGATCCGTACGCCGTCGCGCCGGCTCGGATCGTTGACATTCAGTCGGAGACTCCGGCCGTGCGAACGTACACGATCGAGCTGACTGATGCCGAAGATCGAGGTGTCTACAACGCGAAGCCAGGGCAGTTCAACATGTTGTACCTACCTGGAATTGGCGAAGCGGCGATCTCGCTTAGCCGGTGCACGGCGGACGGCGAACCGCTGGTCCATACGATTCATGCCGTTGGCAACGTAACTCGCACGTTAGCAAATGCGGCCGAAGGGTATTCGTTGGGTGTACGCGGACCTTTCGGTTCATCTTGGCCGATCGAGCAAGCGATGGGGAGGGACTTGATCTTGGTCGCTGGTGGAATCGGGTTGGCTCCGATGCGGCCTGTGGTTGAGACGGTTGTTGCTAATCGGAAGAACTTCGGACGGGTGAGTCTACTCGTCGGAGCACGCTCGCCTGACGATCTGTTGTACGGCCAAGAGTTTGAGCCGTGGAAATCGGCTGAAATCGACGTGCAAACGACCGTCGATCGGGCAAGCCACGAGTGGTCTGGGCATGTCGGCGTCGTGACTTTACTTCTCGATCGCCTCCGAATCGCCTCTCCCCAAGGGGCCGTGATGTTTTGCTGTGGCCCCGAAGTGATGATGACCTACGCCATTCGATCCGCACGTCAGCGGGGAGTGCCGCGAGAAAATCTGTGGCTATCACTCGAACGCAATATGGACTGTGCGATCGGTCATTGTGGGCACTGCCAACTCGGTCCGCACTTCTTTTGCAAAGATGGACCTGTGCTGCGTTACGACCAGGTTAACCAACTGATGCGAGTCGATTCGTTATGAACAAGCAACGACTGGGTGTGTTTAAGTTCGCGTCCTGCGATGGATGCCAATTGTCGTTACTGTCGTGCGAAGATGAGCTGATCGAATTGGCTGGGAAGATTCACATTGCTCACTTTTTGGAAGCCAGTAGCCATATCGAACCTGGACCCTATGACATTGCCATGGTCGAAGGCTCGATTACGACGTCTGCCGATATAGCTCGCATCCGCGAGATTCGCCGTCAATCCAAAACGCTGGTCACGATCGGAGCCTGCGCGACGGCGGGCGGCATTCAGGCACTTCGCAATTGGGCCGATCACGAGGAGTTCATCGCCGCCGTCTATGCGAATCCTCAATACATCGACACGTTGGCGACCAGCACCGCGATTGGCGATCATGTTCTTGTCGACTTTGAGTTGCGAGGTTGTCCGATTGATCGACACCAACTCTTGGAAGTGCTGGTCGCATTGATCTCAGATCGCGAACCCCGAACGCCTCGGCACAGCGTGTGCATCCAGTGCAAGCGTCGCGGTACGGTATGCCTTGCGATCACTCGGAGTCTGCCGTGCCTTGGTCCAATTACGCAAGCCGGTTGTGGCGCGATTTGTCCAGCTTACGATCGAGCGTGCTACGGATGTTTCGGACCAGCGGCTCAGGCAAATTGCCCCGCATTGTCGCAGCACTACCTTTCCGGAGCCACGACCGAAACGCAAATGATTCATGCGCTCAGAAACATGAACGCTGGCGCTGAGCAGTTTCAAATTGAAAGCAACCGGATAGCGCCGTCGGCTCACAAACCACGATGACCAGCGAACGCAAGATCACCGTCAACGCCTTAACCCGAGTCGAAGGGGAAGGATCGCTGCATGTTCGTATCAACGGCGACGTTGTCGAGAGCGTCAAGCTTTCCATCTATGAACCGCCGCGATTCTTTGAAGCGTTCCTGCGAGGTCGGGCCATCGAAGAAGTCCCCGACATCACCGCTCGCATCTGTGGTATCTGCCCAGTTGCCTATCAGATGACTTCCGTCCATGCCATCGAGAACGCACTCGGAATCACCATCACGCCAGAGATTCGCAGACTACGGAGACTGTTGTACTGTGGCGAGTGGATCGAGAGCCATGTGCTGCACATCTACATGCTCAACGCACCCGACTTCTTCCATTGCCACAGCGGTATCGAACTTGCTGAAAGATTCCCTGGTCGAGTCAATGCGGGGCTGCGAATGAAAAAAATCGGCAATCGATTGCTAGAAGTGCTCGGCGGTCGAGCCATCCATCCCGTCAACGTCCGAGTGGGCGGGTTCTATCGTCTGCCCAGCAAAGACGAACTCGCGGTTCTGCTTCCCGATTTGCGATGGGCACTCGATGCGGCGGTCGACTCGACTCGCTGGGTCGCCGGGTTTGACTTCCCCGAGTTCAATGTCGACTGCGAGCTGGTCTCACTGCAGCATCCTAAAGAATATCCAATGAATGAAGGGGCAATCGCATCGACGCGGCATTCTTCCATCACCGTCCAGGCATACGAAGAACACTTCGGTGAACAGCACGCTCAGCACAGTACCGCGTTACAGTCCGTCCGTCGCGACGGCGACTCACCGTACTTCCTTGGACCGCTCGCCCGGCTGCAATTGAACTACGAGCGATTGTCGCCGACAGCCCTGCAGCTCTGTCGCGAAGTCTGTCCTCCACTACCTCTACTCAATCGCTTTCACTCGATCATCGCACGTAGCATCGAAGTGGTTCATGCGTTGGAAGAAGCGGTCGCGATTATCGAGTCGTACTCGCCATCGAGTGAACCGTTCACGCCCTACACGCCGCGAGCGAGTCAAGGCTGCGCCGCGACAGAGGCTCCGCGAGGAATGATCTACCATCACTACGAGATCAACGATGATGGGACAGTCGCATCATCGAAGATCGTTCCACCGACTTCGCAAAACCAGTTGCAGATCGAATCTGACTTGCGTCAGTATCTACCGCGACTCCTGCATGAGCCCGACGAGCGAGTGGCTTCTGAGTGTGAGAAGTTGATCCGTAATTACGATCCTTGCATCAGTTGTTCGACACACTTCTTGACTTTGAAATTGGAGCGATCATGAGTTCCACGGTCATTCTCGGACTTGGCAGCCCGCACGGCGACGACCAATTTGGCTGGGCGGTTGTCGATCAAATTGCTGAAATGCAAATCGACCATTTATCGCTTCGCAAGATCAATCATCCGATCGACATCATCGAGGAACTCAGCAATCGCGAAAGCGTCATCATCGTCGACGCCGCGGTGGGTCTGCCCGCAGGCAAGACATTGCATCGGCTCGACTACGCCAACCCTGACGATCGGAGCCTCATCCGAGAAAATCCAAGTCGCGGCACACATGACTTCGGAATAGAGCGAGTTCTGCGACTTGCGGAATCGCTCCGCAAGCGACTCGACCATGTCGGTCTCTGGATTGCCAGCGGCGAGCGCTTCGAGCGACTCGGCGAGATGACCGATCAAGTCAAACGATCCGTCGACGAGTGTTCTGCGGCCATCATTGCGGAGGTGTGCCATGCACGAATGGTCACTCGTTAAAGCCCTGATTCGTCAGGTCGACGGCATCGCACGTGAGCATGACGCAGTTGCCGTTCGTCAAATCACCATCGAGCTTGGCCCACTGTCCGGCGTCGAACCCGAGTTGGTGCGGCTCGCGTTCCGTCAGGTGGTGGACGAGGCCACGAGTTCCGTTGCAGAGGACTTGTCACCTCGTCCACTACGTGACTCCTGGAGAAACTCCCTTGCGGAAAATGCAACACTAACGATTCAGGAAGTTCCACTGATCGTTCGCTGCATTGCTTGTGACAACGAAAACGAAGTTACCGACTTCATCTTTCGCTGTGACGAGTGTGGCTCGGGTCGTGTTCGTGTCATCAGTGGCGACGAGTTCCGATTGCTCACCATCACCTTTGACGAAAGGCTTGCCAGTGTCTGAACGAACGATCGTTGTCAATCGCGATATTCAAGCCGAACGCCGCGCTGCTGCCAACCGATTTCGGGAAAAATTGACGCGATCGGGTACGTTCGTTGTCAACTTGGTCTCGTCTCCCGGAGCAGGCAAAACGAGTCTGCTTGAAGCGACATGCCGATACTGGAAAGAACGTTGGAAAGTTGCCGTGTTGGTGGGCGATCTGGCGACCGATCGAGACGCCCAGCGACTGCGACCCTTTGTGCCTGTCGAGCAATTGACAACCGGAGGAGCCTGCCATTTGGAGTTACCGTTGGTCGAACAAGGACTCGCCAAACTGCCCGACGAAAAGTTCGACTTCCTGTTCATTGAAAACATCGGCAACCTCGTCTGTCCCGCGTCGCATGACTTAGGCGAACATCTTCGCGTCGTGTTGCTCAGCACCACCGAAGGCGACGACAAGCCAGGCAAGTATCCGAAGATGTTTCGCACCAGCGACATCATGTTGGTAACTAAAACGGACTTGCTGCCCTACGTCCCCTTCAGCGTTGATCGTGTGACCGACGATGCGAGACTCGTCCGCGAAGAGATGGAAGTGATGAGCGTCAGTTCGCTGCGAGATGAAGGCATTGACCAATGGTGCCAACGATTGCAGACGCGGCGCGAAGCGATGCTGGTGGAGGTGCCTAGCCAATGATCCACCCGGTTTTACCGCAGCAGTTTCGATTGCGGATACAGATGAATGGATTGGTGCAAGGGCAAGGCGTCCGGCCAACCATTGCCCGCCTCGCCGCATCACTCGGTGCCATCGGTAATGTCCGTAACGCATCCAGCGGAGTAGTGATTGATGCCGTTGGCGACGCTGCATTGGTCGAGACATTTGAATGCCGTGTTCGTGACTCGTTTCCCGAAGCCACCTTCGTGGCGCAAGTCACAGGAACTTTCAGTCACCCACAGCAGAATTCATTTCAGATCATCGAAAGCGAAACTGGCGGCGAACTGCGGACGACCGTGCCCGTTGACCTTGGGATCTGCGTTGACTGCGCTACCGAAGTTCGTTCGCCTACTGATCGCAGGCATGGCTATCCGTTTACAACCTGCACCGTTTGCGGGCCACGATTCTCGATTCTTACGCGAATGCCTTTTGATCGTAAACGCACGACCCTGTCGCAGTTTCCGATGTGTGAGGCTTGTGAGCGAGAGTATCGCGATCCCCGAGGCCGCCGCTTTCACGCCCAGACCATCGCGTGTCCCGATTGCGGGCCTCGGTGCTGGGCAAGCGACTCCCGTGGCACCATGGTGGCGGATCACAAAGACTCGATCCAACTGGTTGCGGAGCGACTCTTGGCAGGTGGTATTGCTGCGGTGAAGGGAATTGGCGGCTATCAACTGATTTGCGATGCCACCAATGAAGATGCCGTGAATCGGCTGCGAGAACGAAAACGACGTCCTACCAAGCCGCTGGCGGTCATGGTGGGCGACATGGATCAGGCAAGAGAAATCGCGTTGATCGACGCCTGCGAACGAGAACTGCTGCAGAGTCCAGCGAATCCGATCGTATTGTTACGCCAAGCCGAAAGCGAATTTCTTGTCCCGTCAGTTTCAATGGAGCTAAACACAGTCGGCGTGTTGTTACCGTCATCCGCTTTGCACGTTCTGTTGATCGACTTAGTCGGTCACCCGTTGGTCGTCACCAGTGGCAATGTGCATGGCAGTCCGCTGATCTACGAAAACGATGTTGCGACACGCGAACTCTCGTCCATCGCCGACCTGCTGCTGCATCATGATCGTGAGATTGCCTATCCGATCGACGATAGCGTCGTGCAATGCATCGGTAAACGACCGATGACGATTCGAGCGGCACGTGGCATCTCGCCACTTACGTTGAATGGGGGCGAGGGTACTGCGATGCTTGCGACCGGCGGGCATCAGAAGGTCGCCCCAGCCATCCAACCGCACGACGCCATTATTCTCACACCGCACATCGGTGACATGGATACGGAAGAATGTCGAATCCGATTTGTACAATCGGTTGCCAGTTTTCAATCACTCTATTCCTTGTCGCCAACGGCTCTGATTCACGACCGTCATCCGAACTACTTTACGACCGATTGGGCTTCCTCTCAG
>JBBSJZ010000403.1:0-5944 GCA_038256795.1 Pirellulales bacterium
AAGAGCATTCGAATCAGCGTTGGAAAGGCGATCAGACTGACCACCAAACAAGTTAGTGCGGCGTCAACGTTTAAATCAATAAATCGGTTCAGTTGGGTTTCGTAGATGACTCGATCGTGGGCGTGACTTCGCGCGAGAGAGGGGAGGTAACTGGCAGCGATGGCCATGGGCAAAAAGTACCAGACTGCCGACATCTGTACAGCCACGGAATAGATTCCTGCAGATGCCGGTCCCTTCATCCAACGCAACATTGCAATGTCAAGACTCATGTACATGGCAACAGCTAAACTACTGACGGCCAACGGCCAGCACTCGAGCAGCATCCCTACTAAATGCTTGTAAGAAGGCACTTCGAACTGAGGAAGCAACTTAGCTTTGAGTGCGATGAAGGCGATTGTTGTGGCGGTTGCGAAGTATGTAAATTGGCTCGTCAACACAAAACATTCGACCGTTGCGTTTTGAGCAACGAGCAGGAATCGGAGGATCGCTGAAACTGCCAGCCAGAACGCGCCTACCCCAACGGACCATTTTGCCAGTAGCCTCGCCTCCAAAAGGAGTGTTGGTGCCGTCAACGGCAAGATTAAAAGGCTCAGGCTTGAATACCGTACGACCTTCAGTTCGTCGCTCGAAAGATCGCCGAATAGTCCTAGTAACAAAGCCACATGAATGGCACCAAAAATAATACTGGCGCACAAAAGTCTTGCGATGAACACACCCCAGAAATACTCTGCTACTTTACTTGTTCTATTTATATTAGCAGCGGATACATATTGGTCATCCGACTCACAAGCAAATTTACGAATGGCAACTCGATCTAGACCCAATAGAGCGATCGGAGTCGCAATAGCCAGTAATGCAGAAGCATATGACACGTAGCCAAGTTGCGTGGGGCCAAGATGCCGAGCGACCAGGGCGCCTATTAAAAGGGCATCAACAATCGCGCAGCTCTTTTCCAAGCCAAGCCACGCAATGTTAGCAAAAGGGATTTGGCGATGTTCTTTTAAGATGGCGAGTGACAAGTTGTCGGTTCAGTAACCCCGAAGTGTTTGCATCGGACTTCGGTGATCTTGCACGAACTTCGACGGTGCCCTTTCTAAAGCAAAAATTGGGTCAGTTGTTTCTGGCGTCACGAGGGAGCGTGATCAGTACTTTTGGCGGTTTCGATGTTATGGCTGAGTTGTTGCATGACTTGTGGCAAGTTGGGGCGAAGTTGGAGTGCTCGCTGGGAGTGCTCGATCGCTTCGTTGGCGATACCGATTTGCCATGTTAGGTCACCGGCAATCGCGCGGGCTTCGGGCGAAGAATCGGAGATTTTGAATGACCATCGCAGATGCTTCATCGCACTATCCGGTTGAGACAGTTTTACGAGTGTCAATGCGAGGTTCACGTGATGCGAAGCGATTTCTTGTCGCTGGCTGGGACTCCAAAAACGTTCGGATAGTTCGTCAGATGTGGGGTCTTGTTTGATCGCTTGCGTGAGTGGGGAAACGGCTTCGGCAACGTCGCCTTGTTTCACGAACTCTTCGCTAATACGGCCAAGGATCACGGAAGTGGGTTGTTCATTCTGGCGAGCTTGCTCGAGGGCGGACACGAACATCGAGACTTACTCGCCTTGGCGACCATCTTCTTCAGCGGCATGCGTCAAGTTCTGGGCCGCCCGTGCGCTGCCTGGACTTAGCCGAATCGACTCGGACCACAGACGCACACCAGACTGGTAGTCGCCGCTTCGCATCCACGTCAAGCACGACAGCACGATCACGACGACGAAGCTTGCCGCGAGTGCTCGCTGGAGTGATGGAATGCTGGACGAGAAGCTCGATTCGAACGCTTGCCAGAGCGAGACGATGATTGCGGCAATCACGAACGCCGTCGGGATGTACATGCGATGCTCCACTAGCAAGTCGGCGGTGGGGATGAACGACGACGTTGGCGCCAAAACGATGAGGGGCGCCACGACGAAAAAGCCAATCTTCCAGTGTCCTCGGACGCAACCGATCACTCCGGCAAGTCTGACGCAACGATTAATCAACATCCAGCCAAGGTTGTCTTGCCATGGATAGGGAGCAAGCAATCGATGATCGATGTTCATTCCGACCGGAGCAACGACCATCCCCACGTAACGGGGCACAACTTTAGCTTGAGCTGCGATGGAGGGAAGGGCTGGTGGCGAGTCGCCGCCGAAACCGACGTTGGCATCACCGCTAAGAATACCGGGTAGTAACGTGAGGACGGCGATGATTCCCGCGGCAAGTGGTGGTAGATAGAGTGTAGCCCGGCGACGAACGACTTCGCGCCAGCTTTGGCAAAGCCACTCGCGATCCATCAGTGGACGCATTCTTGCCTCAGAAGCACGGCTTTTGAGCATGTTGCGGCATCGCATTCATATTGTGGGTTACGATAAGCACACATCGTCCATCTTTAGAAACCGTTTGAAGCCGTGCGCTACGTCTTGATTGGAAAGAGGCATCGCCTACTGCCAACACCTCGTCAACAATCAAAATCTCTGATCGTAAATGCGCGGCGACGGCGAAGCCCAGCCGGACTTGCATGCCTGATGAATAATGTTTCACCGGGGTGTCGAGGAATTTCTCGACGCCGGAGAAGTCGACGATCTCGTCGAAGCGTTTTTTGATATTCTGCAGGGACGACGGAGTCGGTTTCGTAGACGACGGGGCTAATTATCATCCCGAGCTGCAAAATGAACGGGACGGCGAATTGGACGTCACGGTAGATCCCGTTAAGTGCCGCAAACCATAACGCGAAGGCGGCGGATACGATTAGCGTTGCCACGAGCAGCAGGGGTAATGCGATGATGCTGATTCCGGGCAGGATGCCGTAATACATCATGACGATTGCGAGCATCGCGAGGGCGACGATGAAGTCAACTGACGCGGGCACAAACGCTGAGAGCGGGAGGATGACTCGCGGGAAGTAGACTTTTTTGATTAAGTGGTTGTTCAGTGCGATCGACAACGTTGCCTGGGACGTCGCGGCGGCGAAGAACTGCCACGGCACCATGCCGCAAAGACTGGTGACGACATAGGGTACAGTTCCGTCACTGGCACTACCACGAAGCCAGTGAATGAGGAGTCCGAACACGATCACGGTCATCAGTGGTTGAATCACCGCCCAGGCGATACCGACGGCAGTTTGTCGATAGCGAACTTTCAAGTCACGAAAACCGAACGCCCAAATCAGTTCCCGGTACCGCCACAATTCGGGTAAATCGATCAGCCGCCATGTCGGGCTGGGCACGTGCCAGTGGATCGGTAGCTCGTTGCCCGAGCGTGGATCGATCGCCCCGGCTTCGGAATCGCTGGCGGTTGAGGTCTCGGACGTATCGATGGTAGCGGAGGCGATGGTAATCGGCTGGTTGGACGTGTTGCTAAGGCGAAGTGATCTGGGCGAGTTGTTGTTTCACTTCTCGCCAGCCGGGACGGAGCTCGAGGGCTCGCTGGAGGTGACGGACGGCGGAGTCGGGTCTGCCGAGTCGCCAATCCAAGTCGCCGGCGATCGCGCGGGCGTCGGCTGATGCGTCGGAAATGATGAACGATTGTTGCAAGTGATTGGCTGCGGACTCAGGTTGATCGAGTTGCATCAACGCTAGCGCGAGCGTGACGTGGTGCGAAGCGAATTCTTGACGATCACTCGGGGTGTAGAACCGACCCGCCAACTCGTAAGGTTTCGGGTCTTGGTCGATGGCTTGTCGAAGCGGTTCAGCAGCGGCGGCGGCGTCACCGCGTTTGACCAATTCCTCGCCGATGCGGCCGAGCAACACGCCCGTGGGCTGGCCGGATCGCTGCGCTTGGCCCACTAGCAAAGTAAACGTCTCGAGCAATTCGATTTCGCGGTTTTCCTCGCCGGCGGCGTTGGTGAGGTTTTGAGCTGCACGCGCGTTAGCGGGATTGTCTTCCAACGATGCGAACCACAGTCGCATGCCGCTGCGGTAGTCACTGGATCGCTCGTAGGTGAGCAGCGACAACAGCACGCCAATCGCGACAGCGGTCACGAGCGTGATGCGACGCGCGGGTAACCGGGAGAGACTCACCACGATCCCTGCAACGATCACCGCGAGTGGGACATACATGCGGTGTTCGACGAGCAAGTCGGCGGTGGGAACCAGCGATGACGTGGGCGCGAGAATCAATAGGGGCGCCAGCAGAAAGAAGCCGCGTTTCCAGTGACCCCAGAAGCAGGCGGCCAACGCGAGCACGACGATAAAGCCCACGGCGACCATCCAGCCTAGGTTGGTGGTCCAAGGATCCGGCGCGACGAGTCCGTGGTCGATATTGAGACCGACCGGCAAGACCGCCAGCGCGATGTACTTGGCGAGGACGAAGGCTTGGGCGGCGGCGTAGGGGAGCACGGGTGGGGCTTCGCCACCGAAGCCCACGTTCGCATCGCCGCGCAGGATACCAGGCATCAATGTCAATACAGCGATCGCTGCGGCGAACATGGGCGGCGCGTACAGCGCCGACCGCTTGGCGAATACCTCACGCCATGAGTTGCAAAGCCAAGCGCGATCCAAGAGTGGCCCGACGGCGAGCCCCGTCACCATCACGGTTTTCGACCACAGTCCGCACAAGAAGCAAACGGCACCGATGGCGAGCCAACGCCGTTGACTGGTTTGACGGTGGATCACGATCGAAAGCAGAAACGCAAAGTAGAACAAGCCCATCAGTGATTCACATCGCTGGACGATGTAGGCGATGGCTTGCGAGGCGAGTGGATGGACAGCCCAGAGCGTCGCGACCGTGATGGCGACCATAGCAGCAGGTGCGGATGAAAGCGAAGCTGCGGTGCTTCCAGCTAGCGAAGTCGATGCGCTTCTTAGGCATGCCAATCGATAAACAAGTTCGGCGAGCAGGATCGATGCGAGGGTATGGATGAACAAGTTACCGATGCGATGGGCGGCGGGCCAATTGCCGAACATGGCTTTTTCAAACGAGAACGTGAGCATCACAAGCGGACGCGACTCGGCGTGCAGCCATGGCAGGCTCGGCGGGAACGATTCGATCGCAGGATGGTTGACAATGTTGGCGCGATCATCGAACAAGTACGGACCGCTCAACGACGGAGAGTAGATTGCGACGAGCCAGACGGATAGCGTGACGGCCCACAAGATACGGAGCGTCGGCCAGGGGATCTGCTTGAGGTGCGAGGAATTCGTAGGCCGGATCGAGGTTTTAGGAGCTCCGGCGTGCATCTGCGATTTCGGTCTCAACTGAAAAATGATGCCGGATCATCGTCGGTGCCGCTTCTTGATCCGGCCTACGTGAGGTGTGTTCGGCGCGGACTTCGTCCACATGGGTGACAGCCCAAAGCGGAAAGGTAGGATGTAGATCGATTCGAAAGCCGGACAACGGCCGATGGGTCAACGCGTCCGTGATTGGTCGTCGGAAGCGGTCGTGGGCACGTTCAGCGGGTTTCGCTGGGCGAGCTCACGAACGAGCCGAGTGAGTTGTTGGCGTTGTTTCTCGATCGCGTGCAAAAAGTAAAAACCGGTGACGGGAAACGACAATGCGAGGACGTACAGCAGGAAGTCGGTCCCACGTCCGATTCGTAGTCGAACGGCGGTGTCTTGCAATAAGTTTGGATTCAACACCATGACCAGTGCAACGAACCAGACGGATGCTCGCAGCAGGCTGACTCTGCGGCGGGTCATGCCGAAGAACTGGAGCAACAGTTCGGTCACGAGTGCGACGGAGAGCAGCCCGCCAACGATCCACTGGAATGGTGTCATCCGATGAGCTTTGAAACCAACATGCGGAAGACGATCTCGAATGCGGCACGATTCCGCTGACCTTTGACGAGCGTTTGTTCCGTGTAATGAATCGTGACCGGAACCTCGCACCAGGTTAATCGCGAGTCCGCCAATTTGTTCAGTAGTTCGCTGGCGTGCGCCATGCCGTCTTCGGTCAATCGCAAGTTCGCGGCCGCGGCG
>JBBSJZ010000404.1:0-5919 GCA_038256795.1 Pirellulales bacterium
GCCGGACCGATCGTGCATCGCATCTCTTCGCTCGGCTTGTTGCTGGTGAGTGCGATTCTCGGTGCGACGGGGCTGTATCTCATCAGCATCGGCGACAGCGTGCCATTCATGTTCTTCGCCGCGACGATTTACGGTTTCGGAAAAACATTCCTGTGGCCGACCATGCTCGGCGTCGTCGGCGAACGTTTCCCGCAAAGTGCGACCGTCGCGATGGCGCTGATGGGCTTCGCCGGAATGACCTCCGCCGGTCTGCTGGGAACCACGGGTATCGGTTACAAGCAAGACTACTTTGCGTCCAAGTACATTGAAGAAAATGCACCGGAGACCTTTGCCCGCGTGAAGGCACCCAACGCCAACTCGTTCTTGTTTTTCCCAGCGATCACCGGCATCGATGGTTCCAAGGCGGGCATGATCGGCGATAACGGAGCCGCCATCACGAGCGACGTGCAAATCGCAGGCGATCAACTCGGCAGTGAAGCGTTCAAGGGACTTCGCGAGCAAAACGATTGGTGGCAAGCGAACCAACAGTACGCGACGACGGACGCTGCTCCCGTCGCCGCCGCGACGCTGCACGGAAGCCGGATGGCAATTCGCGTTACTGCCCTCGTCCCCGCGGCGATGGCCGTGCTGTACGTGATCCTGTTGCTGGGCTTCAAAGCTCCCAAGCACGCCGCCGATGAAACGATCGCGGCCGGGCAAGCCTCTCCAGGCTCGGAGCTGTAGCTCGCCGCGGGCGGCAGACTCGAATGATCAAGCCGGTCTCACTCTCCGAGGCCGGCTTTTTTCGTTGTGGCGTCGTGGGGCAGCTGGCCCCACCAATCGCCCGTCCCAAACCCGAGTTGGGCATGTCCCGTTTCGGCACATCGCTAGATCATTAGAATCTACCGCTGTTCCGATCTGTTGACCCGTTCGCAATTCATCTCAAAGACCCATTCGTGCTCAGAACTCACACGTGCGGCCAGCTCCGCGACCAAGACGTCCAAACCGAAGTCACCCTGTGCGGTTGGGTCGACAGCAAACGCGACCACGGTGGTGCTGTGTTCATCGATTTGCGGGATCGCTACGGGATGACTCAAGTCGTTATCGGGCCGCCCGAAGCCGACACCAAACTGATCAAGGATGCGGGGCACGTTTCCAATGAAAGTGTGATTCTTATCCGCGGTAAAGTCGCACCGCGGCTCGAAGGCAAAGAAAACCTCAAGCTCGCCACCGGGGCGATCGAAGTCCGTTGTCACGAGTTCGAGATCCTGAACTCGTGCGTCACGCCGCCGTTCACCCCCGGTCAAACGGACTTACCGAACGAAGAAATGCGGCTCAAGTACCGCTTCCTCGATCTGCGTCGCAAAGAGATGCAGCAAGCGCTGATCACGCGGTCCAAAATCATCAAGACGATGCGAGACTACTTCGCCGAGCATGACTTCATTGATGTGGAGACACCGATCCTCGGGCGTAGCACCCCCGAAGGCGCTCGCGATTATCTCGTCCCCAGCCGTGTTCACGCAGGCAAGTTCTACGCGCTGCCGCAATCGCCCCAGCTCTACAAGCAAATCTTGATGGTCGCGGGCTTCGATCGCTACGTCCAAGTCGCGAAGTGTTTTCGAGACGAGGATCTGCGGGCGGATCGGCAACCCGAATTCACCCAACTCGACCTCGAAATGTCATTCGTCGATGCCGATGACATCATCGGACTCATCGACGGTCTCGTGGCCCGCAGCGCTAAGGAAATTCTTGGTAAAGATGTCAAAACGCCCCTGCCGCGAATGACCTACGACGAAGCGATGCGCCGCTTCGGGCACGACGCTCCGGATTTGCGATTCGCGATGGAAATTGTCGACGTCACCTCCGTTGCCGCCAAGACCGAGTTCCGCGTCTTCCGCGGCGCCGCCGACGCCGGCAACTTCGTCCGTGGTATCAACGTCAAAGATGCTGCGGCCAAGTACTCGCGTCGCCAAATCGACGAAATGACGGAACTCGTCAAGCATGACTTCGGCGCCAAGGGTCTCGCTTGGTTCCGCGTCGAGGACGACGGGACGCTGTGGAGCCCGACCAGCAAAAACCTCACTGCCGAGCATTTGGCCGAGATCGCGACGCTGATGCAAGCCACCCCCGGTGACCTGCTACTGATTTTGGCCGACACCTGGGAAGTCACCTGCAAGGGACTTTATGGTCTTCGCAAACGCCTCGCCGCAGAACTCAAACTCTACGATCCGAAAGAGCTCAATTGCAGCTGGATCACCGAGTTCCCGATGTTCGACCATGACGCGGAATCGGGCCGCTGGGTGGCAATGCACCATCCCTTCACCGCGCCGCTCAAGAAAGATTTGCCGCGACTCGAAAGCGACCCCAAAGCCATCCGCGCACAAGCCTATGACTTGGTCATCAACGGCAGCGAGGCGGGCGGCGGCACGATCCGAATCCACGATTCCGAGACCCAGCAGAAAGTGTTCGGCTTGCTCGGTATCGACGAAAAGACAGCCGAAGATCGCTTCGGTTTCCTGCTCAATGCGCTTCGCTTCGGCGCCCCTCCGCACGGCGGCATCGCGCTCGGCGTCGATCGCTGGGTGATGCTGTTCGCCTCGCTGGATAACATCCGCGAAGTGATCGCGTTCCCCAAAACGCAAAAGGCCACCGACCTGATGACCGAGGCCCCCGGGAACGTCGACACCGCCCAGCTCAACGAGTTGCAACTCCGGGTCGTGAGCGTCAAAACTTAAACCTATCCGCCGCTTCGATAGCCAAAACGCCGGCAACATTTCTTGTCCCCTCTCCCCATCGCTTCGCTGGGGAGAGGGTTAGGGTGAGGGGCCTTACCTGCCCGCAATCACTCCCGTTCCCGCCCCAGTTCACACCTGAGTAGCGGCTGACGCAGCGTCTTCTCAAACTCTTGCAGTCGCGATATTCGCTCGCGGTTCACCCTGGCCGAACTCGTTTGCCAAAAAATGTGTTTGACTCAGGCCACGCACGGCTGTATTAATGAGTTAACACAAGGCTACAAGATGCTGCTGCACATCACCACCGACGGGCCGCCGATTTACCAGCAAATCGTGGAGCAGATTCGTTTTCGGATCATCTCGGGCCAGCTCGCGGTCGGTGACGAATTGCCGACGATTCGGGGTTTGGCGGAGAGTGCCCGGGTCAACCCGAACACGGTCGCGCGGGCGTACCGTGAACTGGAGCACGACGGGCTCGTCGAAAAACGACGCACCGTGGGGACGTTCGTCGCGGCGAGGGAGGCTCGCTTGACGGTGGCCCAGCGACAACGGTTGCTCGCGCCACACGTCGACCGACTCTTGATCCAAGCGAAGCAACTCGCCGTGCCGCTCGATGATCTTTTCTCTCAGCTCACCGAGCGAAACGCCCAACTCGACTCGTCTCAATCCAGCAACGCCACGCCGGGGGAATCCGCATGAGTGATCCAAACATCGCGATCGAGATCGAACACTTGAGTTGCTCGTTCCGGCGAAGCGAGGCGCTTCACGACATTTCGCTAACGATTCCGACGGGAAGCGTGTTCGGATTGGTGGGGCTCAACGGTGCTGGCAAGACGACTCTCATCCGCCACTTGATCGGCGGGCTGCGGCCGCAATCGGGACGCGTGCGAGTGCTCGGCGAAGATCCGACGCGGACGCCGGAATCGGTGTTAGCAAAGCTCGGATACGTGGCGGAGGAAGATGCCCTGCCGCGTTGGATGACGGTCGGCCAACTCATCGATTTCATGCGCGCTTTTTACCCGAACTGGGACTCGACGTTTTGCGATGATTTGCTGCAGCGTTTCTCGCTCGAGCCCTCGAAGAAGCTCGCCGACTTGTCCAAAGGGGGACGAGCCCGAGCGGGATTGCTGGTCGCGATCGCCCATCGACCGGAGCTTCTTATCCTTGACGAACCGAGCTACGGACTCGATCCGATCGCACGCCAGGACATTCTCGAAGCCGTCGTCAGGACGGCCAGTGATGACGGCCGTACGGTGCTGTTCTCGAGTCACCTGCTCGACGAAATCGCGAGGGTGTGTGATACCGTCGGAGTGATCCACCAGGGCCGGTTGCTCGAAGTGATCGCGATGCAGGAACTTTCCGATCGCTATAGCGAAGTCGTCTTCGAATCGGATGCACCCGCGGCAGGACATGCTTCAACATCCGCCATGTTTGGTGCCCTGCAACGCGATCGTGAAGGGTCATTGTTAATCGATCGACTCATCTATCCCACCGAAGCCGATATCGCTGCGGCATTAAATGCAGCCACGCTCCTCGACATGCGTCCCGCGAGTTTGGATCGTTGGTTCGCGGGCCGCGTCAACGCTGGTGACCGTTCGGACAACTTGAATGGCGTGCCTGCGGAGACGGCGCGATGATGAACGAAACACTCGCTCTGGCAAACTATGGATGGATGAGGAGTCGGGTCATCCTCGTTCGACTCTTTCTCGCGATCGCGATTGGACTCGCCATCGCGGCAGTCGGTCGGCTGTTCGATTCGTCGAGTTACGTCAAATTTGCTGGGCTTCAAATCAGCTTGATTGCGGCATTCGTTGCGTTTTTCATTCCCGCAGGCGTGTACAGTTTTAGTTGGAACTCGAATCTGCTGAATCGCGAGACGGCGTTCGACCCATGGCTACTGCGATTGCCCATTCCGACTTGGAAACTTGCCGTCATTCCCATCGTTTTGGTGACGGCTTGGGTTTGGTTGTGCTGGATTCCGATGGGGATGATCGCCTGGTACGAAGGTGCACCTCTTGCGTTATTGATAGCGCAACCGTTGGCGATGTCGGCGAGCGCCATCCTTGCCTACTGTGTCGCATGGCGACCGCACCGACGCCAATGGCATCGAGTCGTTTGGTTGGTCCTGCTGGTGCCGTCGATGTTCGGTCTATGTTTCGGATGCTTGATCGTCATGGAGGAGGCACCCGGTTTCTTGCCACTCGCGTTAGTCGTCAGCGTGTGCGTCTACGGAGCATCAATGGCCATTGCCATCAACAGTCTCTACAAAGCACGAGTATCAAGCTTTCAACAAGCGAATGTCCGATCAAACCAGTCTCGATGGACAATCGGTTATCGCTCCCGGCAACGGCAATTTAAGACTTCCGTGCAAGCAATTGCTTGGCACGACCGAATGCGATCATTACCGACTCAAATCGTCCTCGTAGCCATTTTGGTCACGATGGCGATATTTATCGCATCGGTGCTTCCGCTGCACGCAGGGACCGCAATTTTCGGTTTGATTTTTGTCGCGGGCATGTCGATGAGTGTCGGTTGCAGCCGGATCGAGCCAATTCTTCAGGGGAGGGCGAGCACGCTACCGATTTACTTAATCGTGTGTCCGCTACCGTCACGCGACATTGCGCTGAGTCGACTCAAGTCGGTCGCGGTTAGTTACACCGCCGTATTCGTCATGACATCCGTACTTCTACTGACGAGTCTGGTTTGGACATCGAATTTGACAACGGCGCTGCAGTGGTGGGAGAGCTTTTCCACATCGGAAACGGCTGCCGCACCGCTGCGAATCATCGTCGTGACCTACGCTACCACCTTCATCGCATCGCTCGGGCTGCTGCTCCGACTCGCTTGCGTCTTGCTTTATGGCCGACCCGGCGTCGTGTACGCGTTGACCACCCTCATCCTCCTGGGAACCGGAATCCCGATCGGCGTTTTTATCGGTTGGTTTCTGCTGCAAACGAATTGGAATGACGTTCAATCCGCGATCTCAGCATGGCTCGGATACACTGAAACGGTTCTTTACGGTTGGCTCGTGATAAAACTCATCACGGATGCAATCGTGCTGGGGCTAGTGTTCAAGCTCGGTGAATGGCCTCGCCACACCGCTGCGTTTTTCGGTGGATGGACGGTCGTTGTGATTGCGATCGCGAGTCTGGCCTGGGCGATCTGGCCGCTGCCTTCGTTGGGCTATCCGGCCGTATTGGCTGTCACC
>JBBSJZ010000405.1:0-5910 GCA_038256795.1 Pirellulales bacterium
GCTTCGAAGCCGGCGATGGTCTGCAAGAGGAGCGCCGCATCTTCGACGGACCAGGCCATCGGCCCCGCTTGATCAAGACTACTGGCGAATGCGATCAATCCGTAGCGGCTGACGCGACCGTAGGTCGGCTTGAGTCCCGTGATCCCGCAAAATGCTGCGGGTTGGCGGATCGAGCCGCCCGTGTCGGTGCCAATGCTCAGCGGAACACAGCCCGCAGCGACACAGGCGGCCGCACCGCCGCTGCTTCCGCCCGGTGTTTTGTTCTCGTCCCAGGGATTGCGAGTGACCCCAAAGGCACTGGTCTCGGTGCTGGCTCCCATCGCGAATTCATCCATGTTCGTCTTGGCGACGATGACCGCATCCGCCGCGCGAAGCTTGGCAACGACGGTCGCGTCATAAGGCGGATGGAAATTCGTGAGCATCCGTGACGAACACGTCGTCGGCATATCCGCGGTGCAGAGCACGTCTTTGACCGCGACCGGAACGCCCGCAAGTGGACCGAGGGTTTCGCCCGCACGCCGACGAACGTCGATACTCGCCGCTTGGGCGAGAGCCGATTCACGCGCGATATGGGTGAAGGGATTGAGCGACGGTTGGACCGCGTCAATGCGAGCGAGCGACTGGCGGACAATGTCACTGGCCGTCGCTTCGCCGCTGGTCTGCAGACGCAGAATTTCGTAGGCGGAATCGAGCATGAGAGATTCTTGGTGGAGACGTTTGGGCTGCCAAAGAACCGTTGTTTGCTTGGCTAGCTCACCACCCTAACCCTCTCCCCAGACGCTGGGGAGAGGGGATTAATGTCTTAGGAATCGATAGGGTCACGACACAGCCAGCCGGACCGCCCGCGAGTTGGACGTCGCCGTCATGCAACCGGGCGATTCGGTACGCTCGGCAAAGCCCCAGACCGAGACCCCGACCCGCTTCACGGCCGCTGTAGTAAGGATCGAAGGCGTGGCGCCGCGCTTCTTCCGAGACACCGGGACCGCTATCCGCAATATGGATTTGCCAGACCTCAGCCGACTCGACAATCGAGGTCACGATCGTGCCTTCACATCCGATCGCTTCGATCGCATTGCGAATGATTGCTCGAATGGCTTCACCGATCATCGTGTCGTCAACCATCGCCATCGCGGCGCCGTCTGGCAATTCGAGATTGAGTCGTACCGTATGCCGCTGGGCTTCCTCGGAAAAACTATCGGTGACTCGGTTGACCGTTGAACGGAGATCCGTCGGCTGGACGTCGGTTGCCGGCGGATTGGCGTAAAACATTAAGTCCGCGATCATCTCGTGAGCTCGGTACGTTTGCTCGACGATTCGCTGCAGGATAGCGACGCGGCTGGGATCCGTTTCGCCACGCTGCAACTGCTGGGCTCGTGTCGAAACATTCGCGAGCGGATTGTTGATCTCATGGCTCAGCCCGTAAGCGAGTTGCTTCACCGCATCGAGTTTCGCTCGCTGCAATTCAGCGGTGAACGACGATTCGAGCGACTGCGTTAGAAGTCGTTGGCGAGCCAATTGCTGCAGCAGCGTCGTCGGATCGGGCGCTCGATCATCGATATCGCACTCCTGGCCCTCGTCGGCCAATCTTGGCCAACGCTCGCGCCAGGTGTCCGGAATCGGAGGCCCGCAAGCCTCCAAATACAGCGCAGCCTCGTCCATCCAGCGATGCCAAGGCAACGTGTGGAAGTAAGCATGCAACTCTTTCCAACGCGACTGCAGCCGCGCGTCGATTTCGGGACACCCGAGTGATGAATCACCGGACGCGAATTCCGTGATCGCGTACGTCGACAACCATTCCGCCAACGCATCCATCGACGTTTCGTCATCGTGTTGATGCAGTACCGCGTAGATCAGCAATGCCGGATCCTGCCGCAGCGCCGCCATCAACCAACGCTTCACCGCAGGCTGGGGATGGCGATTTTGACTCGATTGGATCAAGCACAAACTCAGCGCATGAGCGGACGCCGACGAGAGCGGCAGCCACCAACGGCACCCCTCCCAATTCAAGCACGGCAACCAACCCATCACGCTCGGCTCTCCCGCCAAAACGATATCACCCGAGTCAATTGATCAAGATGCGTTCGATCTCAAGCAAGTCGCAAGCGCGGTTGATCAAATCATCCACCGAGAACGGCTTCTGCATGAAATCGTTGGCACCCGCTGCTCGTAATGCGTCGACCTTGTGGTGCTCGACCATTCCGGAGATGCACAGGATTTTGACCATATCCAACGCCGGATCCGTTCGCACCCTTTGGCAAACTTCCTTGCCGTTGATGTCGGGGAGCATGACATCGAGCACAACGAGGTCCGGCCGAAATTCTTTGACACCCATCCCGGCATCGAAGCCGTTATTGGCAGTGCGAATATCGAACCGACCGTCGCGCTGGAAGCCTTCGCTCATCAACTCAACGAGATCCTGGTCGTCGTCGACGATCAAGAGCTTCTTTTTACCACTCTCAAGAGCGTCCGTCGGAATCCCGTTGTCCCGCATGAACATGTACAATTGCTCACGCGGAATCCGGCGGAATTTGCTTCCCGGGACTCGAAAGCCCTTCAACGAACCGTTGTCGAAACAACGAATGATCGTCTGCTGGCTCACCTTACAAATTTTGGCGGCTTCGCCTGTCGTAAAGACCGTTTTCGTGGTCATGTCAGAAACACCCTCCCTGCATGACTAACCCGATGCATGTGAATTCGAGACGACGTTTAGCAAACCTCCCGCTCTACCGCACTAGCACATTTCCATGCCAAGTTGCGTGAAGAGCGTAAGCAGCAAGAACATCCGAAACTTGCTGGCTTACCAAACTTGCCTCGAGCCCGAATTCTACCGAATCATCCAACTGGGTCAAGGTCGATTTCGTTGACGTAACCAGTTGAAGACACTTAACTTAGTGCTTTTGCAGCTAACTTGCGTCCAGAATTTCTAAAAAGTTTCTCGGCATCTGTTGGTCCATCTGGGATCCCGAAAACCGAATAAAAACCCCGCCAACGGCCATCGACGCCGTCGAAACATGGGGATTTCTCGGCCATGCTCCGCCCCACCGGAACGCTTGCGCTGGAGTCGGTCTTGAACGCTTGGCACCCCCCAGCACGCGTGCGACAATGCGGTTTCCGCTCCATTGCCCTCAATGACTCATTCGGATTGTCTGATTGTCGACCGTACCCAAAGCGCTGCTGAATCCCCAGCAATATTTGACGCGGGAGCGAGATGCCGCGTTCAAGAGCGAGTACTACCGGGGCGAGATGTTCGCGACGGCGGGTGCGAGCCGCGAACACAACTTGATTGTCGCCAATTTCGTCGGTGAGTTACGCAACTTGCTCAAGAGCCGAGCCTGCGAAGTCTACCCGAGCGATTTGAGAGTCCGAGTGAATCCCGCAGGGCTGTACACCTATCCGGATGTCACCGTGATTTGCGGCACGCCCCAATTTGAAGATGACCAATTCGACACGTTGCTCAACCCGACAACCGTGATCGAAGTTCTCTCGAAGTCGACGGAGTCGTACGACCGGGGAACCAAATCAGCGATGTATCGTCAACTCGCGTCACTGCAGGAATACGTACTGGTTGCTCAAGATCGAGTCAGTATCGAATCGTATGTCCGCCAGCCGGGCGATCGCTGGCTACTCGCGGAAACGAACCTCTGGAAGCCAACGCCCGATTCGAATCGCTCGACATCATGATTCCAGCGGCTGAGATCTACCGCAACATTCAGTTTGAGGAACCAACGAGCAGCGGCCAGTAGGCCCGCGGAACCGTTCGCTCGGCTGCGTGCGCAACACTTTGTTCGCCCCGCATGTTCGTGCTAGTCAGCCGTGGGAGTCGAGTTCGCCAAAAATTCGAGGAATTTCAACTTACCGATTCCCCCTACTCGCCATCGCAGAGCATTTCCTTGTGGATCGGTAATGATCGTGACTGGTGCGCCGCCGACGTTGTAACGGGCTAACAGCGCAGCGTCGTTCGGGTTATCCACGTCAATTGCCACAGGAATGAATTGCGAGTTGACCGATTTCTTCACCTCTTCATCAGCCCACACTTGACGTTTCATCACCCGGCAGGGGACGCACCATTCGCCGGTGAAGTAGAGGATCATCGGTTTGCCAGAGTCTGCTGCCTGTTGCTGAGCCGAAGTGTAGTTGTCAGCCCAAGCGATGCTATTGCTAGGGACGTAGAAGCTGTACCAAGCGTACGCAAGTGAGACGACGAGGAATCCCAGCCAGAAGCATCGCCAAAAATCGAATATTTTCTTTCCGTTTGATTGTCGATCCGAGTTGCCGGACGAAGGCAAATGGGATTGCGATTCATTCATGGATGTCTGGGTGCTCAAATCCCGTGGACCACGAACCAATGGTGGTCTCTGCGATGGTCAGGCGTGAAAAAAGCTCAACTTGGTGGCCGAGGCGCTCGAATGGCAATTGGGTAGATTGTGCGTTGACCTTTGTCGCCGCACGTGAGCGGTATTGGTGACGAAACTCAGGACGGCCGGTTCTTCAAAATGAGTTTAATCGATACGACTCGTCGCTGGTGATACGAAGTGCGAAGCCGAAGGGGCGAAGTGGAATCGGCGGTGACGATTCGGTCTCCGTTTCCTGTCGCACTTTCTGACGGTGTTCCCAGGTACCCATCTTCATCACCCGAACCATTCGCCTCCGACCCAAGCCGAGTGTTGGGTTACCGGTGGCGATTGGAGTCTAACACAGAGGCACCGAGGAACACAGAGTTCAAGACGGACGCACTCCTGTCTCTGTGTCCCTCCGTGCCTCTGGTGTTTCAATCACTTCTTCGTCCTTGTCGGTCTGGGACCGCGATCGCAAAATCAGCAAGGTCGATGATGAAATGTCGGGTAAGGATTAAAGTCCGGAGCCACCATTTCGTGTCGCCGGTAGAGTTGCGAATCTCGGCTGCGGGGCAGAGGTACCGAAATGGACGGTCCAGCCATCCACACCCACGTTTTGAAAAAAGATCCACGGGTCCGGTAAATTGTCCCAGCATTTAGATTCCACGATTTCTTAGGTCAGGTCAACGGAGTCGCCAAGGGTGGCGTTCTGGAAGTGTTCGCCGTGCGAAATGTCGGATCGGGCCATGGACGCGTTCCGCCATCGACGTAGACAAGTCGGGGGTCAATGGAGTCCAGCATGTCGCTATGGGTGAAGGCATCCCCGCCCTTTGAGAGCGTTCAAAAGATCTGCGTTCTAAAGTCGATGAACGGCATTTTACGATGACGGTTTCAATTAACTCGGGTTTCCCGTGGGCAATGCCGTCTCGAGCTTGGAATAGTTCTGCATTTGGAAAGGGCGTTTGCCACGATCGATTGTGGGGCAATCGCTCAATTGAATCCCAAAACGATAACCGCGACGACGTTACTTCGCGTTTTCCAGGAACACGTAGTTCCCGCGTGACAGTTCGGCAAAGACGTTTACATGTCATATTAAGGTTATCGATCGTCACCATTGACCCGAAACAACAGCATCGCTATCCCGATCGGCATGGTTCAGCAGCATTCATCGCCGTTCAATGCGCGCGTTGCTTGGGCGACTAGCTTAAGTCCAGACTCGACGACTTGCTTCTTCCACGACGCGTCGCTTGGGCAGAAGCACTCAAAAAGCTCTGCCTTGGCAGACTGGTAGATCTTGTTGCCCTCGACACAGTAATGATTCGCACGATTTTCTGCTCTGATTGCTCCAAGTATTCGAATGAGGCCATAGGTCCCGAATTCTGCTACCACAAAACGGTACTCACGCGTTCCAAAATGCCTTTGCAGCCATTCGCCGAAAAGTCCGGATGTTTTGTACGCAGTAGCGTCGGCTGCGTCCAAAGGTTCGACGCAATCGTTGCCAAAAGCGTTTGTGTACCAAGAGAATGCCTCCGAATCCGCGCCCCCGGGAAGCAGCAATTTGTAGGTTCCGAATGCA
>JBBSJZ010000406.1:0-5903 GCA_038256795.1 Pirellulales bacterium
CGTTGTGATCAAAGTCACCCGCCGCAATCCCCATGCTGCTTTGGAACACGCCGTGCGGACCACGAGCGCAACCGAGCAATTCCGCCTGCTGAGTCATTTGAAATTGCCCAGCCGCGTGCGGCGACCGTTGGCTGACCCAAAAATGATTGCCGCTCGTGTCGTTGGCCACGAATAAATCGTTGCCGTCTTGGCCATCGAAGTTGGCGATCACCGCAGCGAATCCATAGCCAGACTCGACAAGCGTTCCCGAGTGTTTCCAGACTTCCAGCCGACCATCGCCACGATTGAGTAAAAAGCGATCTGCCGCGGCTTGGTACCGCTGCGGATTGCAGCGGGGAACGTCGGTCGTACCGCTGCACAACGCGGTGAGTGATTGCGGATCATCGATGTAATTGATTTCGACGATTTCCGGTAACGCGTCGCCGCTTAAATCGCCGCAAGCGATCGACGCAGTCCATTGGTTGCCTGCGGAAGTCGACGCATTGAGCATCGTCCGTGTGAACGTACCGTCCCCGTTGTTGAGATACAATTCGTTCGGACCGATGTTCGCGGCCACGAGATCCGCGAACCCGTCTTGGTTGATGTCAGCCACGGCGACACCTTGGCCGTATCCGGCGGAGTCACTCGTGGAGGACGCGGCAACGTTCTTGAACGTCTCGCCCCCCAGATTGCGATAGAGTTGCTTGCCTAAACACGACTCCGGTACAAATGCGGTGCCCCCGCCCTGATTGAAGTACAAATCTGGCCACCCGTCCAAGTCATAATCGATCACGCCGATGCCACCCCCGACCGTCTCTGGCATCAGCAGCGCCTCGCGATCTTCATCACGTCGCGGCCGATAGCGAAAATCCAAACCGACTTCGCCCGCGACATTGACGAGGGCAAGTGGTGGATTGGCGTCGCCCGCTGGCCACGGCGCAAATTCGGTGCTGGGAGATGTTGCGATATTTTCTGAAGCGAGCTCGCCCATAGTTCGCTCAAGCGGCGGCAATGGCCATGCATCGATGGCGATCCCGCAAGTGCGCCAGCGATCGGGCAATTCATCCGCCGCAGAATCCACTTTAGCGCCTCGACCGAGACACTTTTCCCAGCCGCTCGCCTCCGCAGGCCGATGCAACATCCTCAGCAATTCACTGATACGAGACACTTGTTCCGGTGTTCGCTGGGGCTCGTCGTTGATGGCTGCGGCCTCACTGAGTCGCGAGAACCGCTCGAACGCGCGAGTCGCTTCGTCATTTTGTCCTTGTTTCTCAAGGGAGCGTGCTAGACCGAGATAGGAAAATCGATCCGTATCATCGCGAGACACCGCTTCGAGAAAGCAGCGGATCGCGAAGTCGTGTCGCTCTTGATGCTGGTAGGAAGTCCCCATGGCGTACCAATACTCCGGTTGACTCACAATCGAAGGTGGCGCCTCCTTTAAAACTTTCGCAAACCACGCTTCGTCGAGCACGTCGGCGGCGATACGAAGCGAAAATGCTGCTGCCGCGCTCGATGCGAGATCTTCGGTACGCGCCCGCTCCACCATCGCGGCAGCCGATCGCGGGCGTCCATCAAAGTACAGCACCCGCGCCTGGGTCAATTGATTCGGCTTAATTTCCGGCGAGTTGGGATCGGCACTGACGTGAATGAACGGATCACTCAGCGTCCCGAGTCCGTAAAGCTCTTCTTCGGTGATGTCACCAATACGGGCTAAGGCTTTGAGGTGCGGTGCGGCCTCGATCCGTCGTCCTCGATTGTTGTAGAGCTGGGCCAAGCGGCGATGCGCCATGCCGATGTCGCCATGCGCATTAACGATCCGGTTAAGACGTCCAGCAGCATCGTCATAGCGGCCGAGTTGGATGAGCCAATCCGACGCCTGGCCGAGTGACGCGAGCCCCCACTGGGGATCATCGGCGGGAATGCTCGCGAGCGTCTCGACGGCAGACTCGATCGCCCCCTGAGCGGCCTCCGTTTGAGCCAATAAAAAGAGTGCTTCGGTGTCCTCAGGATTCTCAACCAGCAGCGGCCGAAGTTGCTCGGCCGCGAGTTTAAAACGCTGGCTCATCATCGATTGACGAGCCGACGCGAGAATCGAAGCCGCGTCGGCGGGGGCTGTCGTCGGCGCCAATGCACGAGCGGCACCGCCCGACCTGGGCTCGCCGCTCGCGCGCGGCACCGTTGACGAAACGTCTCGCTGGCACCCCACCAAGACCGACAATGCGAGCAGAGCAAGGGGTCGAAACAAGTGGCTAGCTGCCGTAACCGCGAGCTTTGTTTTCGGCTTGCATCTTTTCATAATTCTCGTCTTCCGAAGCGTCGGCCTCGGTGTAAGCCGGTTGTTCCTGCATCTCGGCGGGGCCACCACCGTCACCACCACAACCGACAACACAAGCGAACGTCAACGCGAGCGGTAGACACAAAAGCAAGGGGCGGAACATCGACATGGTTCTAACCTAGACAAAAAGTAGTGAAGGACATAACAGCGGATGGAAAAGTCGCCGTACAGATTCGTGAAGTGTCACCGATCTGCACAGGCCCGTCAAGCATTCTGGGATTCACGCCGCAATGCCCAACGACCCCGTGACGTGGCTCGGTTAGACTGGATGTCAGCCTGGGTTGTCCCCCGACCACGTTTTTTGCGGCGGCTAAAACTTTGGTGAACGCTTTTGGCACTAGCCACCGGCCCATCACAAAATGGAATAGATTGCAAACGCCGGTGGCTAGCGCCGAAGCCGCTCACCTGACCATAACACTGACTCGTATTGCTGGAATGCTTTTTGTGCTGCTGTGCTGCGACATTGACGTGCGGGATATCTTTCGCCGCGGTCCGGCACCGCTGGGGCTGATCCGTCTAGGGCTCGCTAGCCTGTTGATTGCGGCCTCCGGTTGTGACTCGCGGCCATCGTCGCTGGCGCCGCGAGGTGAACTGGACGCGAAGGCTACGGATGTAACGACACCGCGTCCCGATTATTTCGCAGCTGCGGCGCGAGCGGTCCAGTCGCGGGATTGGGCGACAGCCGAGGCGAGTTTACGCCAGCACTTACTTGCCCATCCGGCGGACGCTCGCGCGATGGAGTTGTCGGGTGATGTCGCCGCCGCTCGCCAAGATCTCGAGGCAGCCGAAACCATGTACCGAGCGGCTCAGGACACGCTGTCGACGCCGTCCCGCACGATGCTCGCTAAACGCTACAACAACTTGATACGCGCGGGTAAACCGTTCGATGCGATCGACGTTTGCCGGAGGATCATCGACGCATTTCCCGATGACATGCAAGCCCGATTCGACTTGGCTGGGATTTCAGCGGCGGTGGGAGTGCCCGGTGTCGCGCTGCCGTCACTTCGCTGGTTAGTCCAGCGTGGCCAAAGCGAACCCGAGACACTGTTGATGCTGGCGGACGCCGAGCGGGTGGAACCGGATGACGAAACTTGCGAACAATTTCTCTCCCTGGCTCACGGGGATCTGCGGCCTGGGTATGGCTTGGCCAAACTCGATGCGATTCAAGAAAACTGGGACTCGGCCGCCGTGCGACTGCGGCGAATCTTGGCGGAGCACCCCGACTTCGTACCCGCTCACGTGCTCATGGGTCGGGCGATGCTTAAATTGGGATTGACCGACCAGCTCGAGGAGTGGCAAACCGACGCACCCGAGTCTGCTCAGGCGTCCGCCGACTACTGGGTCGTGCTCGGTCAACTTGCCCAGCAACAATCGCGTCATGACCAAGCCGCATTCGCATTCTATCAATCACTTCGACTCGACGAATCGAGTCGACCCGAGGTGCTTGCCGCACTCGTCGTGTCGCTGCATCAACTCGATCGGTCCGAGGATGCCGCCAAGTTGACGTCGCTTGGTGAAAAGCTTTCGACGTTGCGGGACACTCTCAAAATCCATCTCGAACGCGGTTCACAATCGCAAGCGGCCTGCATGCGAGTCGCCGAAACGATGCTCGATCTGGGACGCGTTTGGGAAGCCGAAGCGTGGGCACGACTCGCCGTCTCGCTTCCCAAGGACAAAGTCAACGATCTGCGCCAGCGTTACATGGCGATTCGCGAACCCTTGACGACATCGACCCCTTGGCAATTAGCGTCCGGGAAATGGGACGCGGTGGTTGACTTGAGTGACCTCGAACAGCACACCACGCCCACGGTAACATCGATCGACAAGCGTAGTGAGTTTGAGGCGAGTGGCGACATTCGTTTTGAAGATCAAGCGTTACTTCGCGGTTGGAACCACATCTCAATCCCCGCGCCCCGCAGCGGCGGTCACTGGATCCACCACAGCGTCGGTGGTGGCGTTGCGGTGATCGATTTCGATTGCGACGGATGGCCCGATCTAGCAGCGGCCACGCTCGACGGCCAGGCGTTGCAGAACGACTCGTCAGTGAATCGGCTCAGTCGAAATGTGAACGGCAAGTTGGTGGATGCTTCGGCGGCGGCTCGCTACGATGATCGCGGATTCGGCCAGGGCATCACGGTTGGCGACTACAACGACGACGGTTTCCCGGATCTCCTTGATGCGTGCGTCGGTCGAAATCGACTGTACCGAAACAACGGCGATGGGACATTCACGGATGTATCGGACTCCGTGGGCTTGAGCGGGTCGCGATGGACGACTTCCCTCGTAATGGTTGATTTGGACGGCGACAATATCCTCGATCTCTACGAAGCTAATTACTGCGCCGGCGAAGCACCGTACACTCACGAATGTCGCAATCGTTACGGACTCGGCACGTGCACGCCACTGACCTTCGATGCGGAACCCGATTGCGTGTGGCAAGGACGCGGCGATGGGACGTTCGTCGAGGTCACCCAAGCGTGGATGAAACAATCGTCACCGGGCCGAGGGCTAGGGCTCGTGGCGGGCATGATCGACGAGCAACCAGGGCTCGACGTGTTGGTGGCCAACGATATGACGGTCAACCACCTGTGGTCTCGCCGGCAGCAATCACCCTCCATGCAGCTCATCGATCTCGGTGTGGTGCGGGGACTCGGAACCAGCGGCAATTCCCGCTCTCAAGCTTCCATGGGGATCGCGGCGGGCGACGCCGATGGCGATGGCGATCTCGATTTCGTGATGACGCACTTTGCGGATGATCACAACACCTTTTACGAACAAATCGCACCCGGTTTCTGGGATGATCGTAGTTATCAAATCGGGCTCGCCGAGCCTTCGATGAAGTTGCTCGGGTTCGGGACCCAGTGGGCGGATTTCGACAACCGCGGCAACCTCGAATTGATCGTTGCCAACGGGCACGTGGATCGTATCGATCGCGATGATGTGAGTTACCGGATGCCACCGCAATTATTTTCCCGGTCGGCGAGCGGTCGTTATGATGAACGGGATCGTGCCTCGTTGGGCGAGTACTTCACGAGCGATCATCTGGGCCGCTCGTTGGTGGTTCTCGATATCGACCGTGATGGACGGTGCGATGTCGCGATCACTCATCTGGATGACCCCGCTGCGTTGCTCGTCAATCGGACGCCGGATGCGGGTAAGTCGATCGGCTTAGAGCTGCGAGCCACGAACTCACCGCGTGATGCGATCGGCACGAGTATCACCGCGACGGTGGGTTCGAGAACGTTCTCGGCCCAGCTCACCGCCGGCGACGGTTACATGGCATCGAATGAAAGACGCATGATGATCGGTTGCGGGACCCAGGCAGAGGTGGGCGACGTCACCATCACATGGCCATCGGGACACGTCGAATATTTTGGGACGCTGCCAGCGAGTCAAGACTACCTGCTCGTGGAAGGCTCGGCCCTCGCTCATCTCACTTGGAACCATCGATGACTGGACGATCAATCACGCGGCGATTAGCACCCCGGCGATTTTCATCGCTGCTCGTTTCCTCGACGCTTGTTCCGTGGGTACTGGTTTCGTTGGTAATCGGCGGTTGCACACAAAGCGACTCCGGCCCCACCGCCGC
>JBBSJZ010000407.1:0-5888 GCA_038256795.1 Pirellulales bacterium
ATTGGTCAACGATGGCACAGAAATACGGTGACGCGATCTTGGAATCGCTTGAGCAACATTTGCCGGGACTGCGTCAGTCAATCGTGACCCGTAGGCATTTCACGCCACATGATTTTCGCGACGAGCTGAACGCGTACCAGGGTTCTGCATTCTCGGTGGCACCAAAACTGACCCAATCCGCGTATTTCCGTCCGCACAATAAATGCAGTCGGATTGACGGGTTGTACTTGGTCGGCGGCGGAACTCACCCCGGTGCCGGTGTGCCGGGTGTCTTGAACACGGCCAAGGCGACGGCGGGCATCATCGCGAAAGAGTGGGCCATCCGATGAACGAAGCGGACGGCGTCATCACGCAGCACAGCCGCTCGTTTTCGCTGGCGTCGAAACTTTTGCCGCGACGCGTCCGTGCGGATGTCGTTGCGATGTACGCGTGGTGCCGCTGCGTCGATGATGCCGTCGACGAAGCCGGTTCGACCGACGAAGCCATCCGTTTACTTTCCGAACTGAAAGCCGATGTACAGCGAATCGCGGATGGGCATCCCACCATTCATCCGGCATCGAATTGGTTGCGGCCATTGATCGTTGAGCGGGGCGTTGATCCCCTTCACGCGATCGAGTTGATTGAAGGCATGGAACTGGACGCGACCGGTTTCCGCGTGCAAACGTTTGGTGACCTGAGACGATACTGCTACCACGCCGCCGGCACGGTTGGGCTGATGATGATCCGACTGATGGGTGTCGACGATCTTGCGGCACGTCAGCCCGCGATCGCTTTGGGCGTGGCAATGCAGATGACCAACATCGTTCGCGACGTTCGTGAGGACGCCCACCGAGGTCGATCTTACTTGCCCGGCATCGCCGAACCTTTGAATGAATCCTCTGAACATGTAGGATCGGTCTGCCGCACGATCATCCGCATAGCGGAAAAAGAATACGACTTGGCAATCCAGGGCCTGCGTCTGCTTCCGAAAGATTGTCAATCGGCGATCGAATTGGCGTTGGTGTTCTACCGCGAGATCCATCGCGAAGTGATTCGGCAAGATTTCCCGGTACTCGAAAGACGAACGGTCGTTCCGAAGCACCGGCTATTGCGACTCGCGATCCCCGTCGTGATCAAAAATCTCCTCTCTGTCCCATTTTCCTTCATCCAAGAAAAAAACATGAACACCTCTTCCAATCGTCCGTCCAGTGCGGAATCATTGTCAGCCGTTTCGGATCGTCACCAAGCTTGGCATGCGGTCTACCTCGGAGTGTCGCTGACCGCAATCATGGCCAGCGTTCTGTTTGTCCTCGTCTACGTCAATCCGAAGGAAGAAGCCTACGGAATATTGCCCTTGATCTACTGCGGCGTTTCCCTCGCCATCGCCGTCGTGACCAACCGACTCGCAGCACGCTGCGAAGCTAAATTTGGCACTGATTGAGTACTTTCTTGATAGCGAATTTGCAGAGGATAATCATTGTTCCGATGTCGTCGTGGTCACCCATCAGGCTCGGCATCATTACTCAATCGTTTTCGGAGTACGCCGGGAAGCTGGCGTAGCCGCTCGCGCCGGCGGGTGGATATCAACCGCTCACCTGGGCATTAGGGGCTAGCGACCATTGGTTGCGATAGCGATCGACCAGGTCCAGGTTGCTGATGTAAGGGCAGGTTCATCCTTTCGAAGACAGCAACGATCAGCCAACAGCAATCTAAGGCACGAGACTCTCCGATAGCTCATTGAGGTAAAATTCGATGAACGAATTGCCCGCGTGACGATCACTCGCTGACTCACCCACATTGACGATCCTGTTCGCGTCGAGTGGATCGTTAGGATTCAAACGATGAGTGGCTTCCCAAGCATCCGGCAGCCCATCGTTGTCCGCATCCTTGGGCGGCTTGGCTTGAACGAGACCTGTGAGAAACCATTCGTCGGCGAGTTCCAACGATGCGTTACGCCCCCAGCTACCGGTCCCCGTGTTCACCTCTTCGATTGTCCGATTGGTTGTCTCGTCGCGCGGCCAGCATCCAGCCTTATTCAATACCAAGTCAAATGCCGCTTTGGCATCGACCAGCTCGATACCGGGAGTCTTGGCCGGAGTGTCCAGTTCGCGACCGTTATTATTGAACTGAATCCATCGAGGGGGGCTTTCGGGTTGAGAGCCCCATTTCCAATGCCGCGGATGACCTTGGTAGCCCCAGTCTTCGAAGTAGTTGTCACGCACGTAGTAACTCATCTGTGGCGACAGTGCGAATGGATAAAGACGCTCCTGTGTTTGTGGACCTCGTCGATAGTAGTTCTTGTAGAGATTGACATGACTTCTGGCTCGCTCGCCATGGCCATCATCCACGTAGCCGCCACGGCAATTGTAGATGACATTGTTACAAAAATCACACGAAGCGTTTTCACGGTACGGTGCCATGCATGGAACCCGACGGGAATGGTGCGCCCAAAGGTTGTGATGTAAGGAAATGGCTCCACTATCTGCGGCGGCAGAGATCAAACCAAAATTGTGCTCACCCTTATCGTGTCCCACATTGTCCGATTCCTCGATTGTGCACCATTGAACCGTCACGTGGTGCGCGTGGTACAGATCAATCATCTCGTCATTTCCCCAACTCAGAGACAAGTGGTCGAGCATGATGTTGTAAGTGCCGGTGCCATTGGGACCGAGTCCGCCGATCTGAACACAGTCACCACCGGATTTAACGGCGCGACGGGGTCGCACACGAAGATGACGTACGACGATGTCATGCACACCGTAGTCGTAGCTCGAGATCACTCCTTCGACCGTGATGCCCATCCCTGGAGACGTTTGGCCTGCGATCGTGATGTAAGGGTTGGTGATTCGAACATCCCCACGGATTACGCCGCTCACTTCAAAAACGACAATCCGTGGACCGTCGGCACTGCACGCTTCAGCGAGACTTCCAGGGCCGGACGAGTTGAGATTGGTTACTTTGATGACCCGACCTCCACGCCCGCCGAGACTGCTTGCTCCCCATCCTTCAGCATCTGGAAACGATTTTACGACCGCCAAATCCTGGCTGACTGCATGCGGGCTCAGCAAAACCACGACAAAACACACAACCATCGCTCTTATCAGTCCGGCGTTCACTCGGTGCTCCTTTGGTAGGACGAATTACGAAACAAAAGCTGTCATTCAGCCTCAGGCAATGGGTCTATGACTTTTCGAGCTCATCATTCCTTAGCAGAGTGAATTGGCGTTCCTGATCCCAACCCTACAATCCAAGGTCAAGCGAGGAAATTCGATTGTCGGACTCATTTTCATTCTGGCAAAGCAAAGGCGACGAGAGTTCCGCCACGGGGTCGCCCGCTTTTGCCGCCGCCAGCCGAGATGACGACATATTGTCGACCGCTCACCATGTAGGTGCTTGGACTTGCGTTACCCCCGAACGGCAGCTTGGCTTTCCATAGAAGAGCACCGGTCTCCTTGTCGAATGCGCGGAAGGTTTCGTCCGCAGTCGCTCCGATGAAAATCAAACCTCCGGCCGTCACTAGCGGGCCACCGTAGTTCTCAGTGCCCGTCGGTGGAATTCCTCGTGCAGTCAGTTCGGGATACTCACCCAAGGCAACTTTCCATTTGATTTCGCCTGAGTTGAGATCAACGGCGTTCAATGTGCCCCACGGTGGCTTGATCGCGGGGTAGCCTTGATCGTCCAACCATCGACGGAATCCTCCGAAGGCATAGGCAGGTCTTTGATCAGCATCGATAGCGGCCGGCTGTTGCTGCTTTGCCTCGTCAAGAGCTTCGCCGGGGGGCACGCCTTGACTGAGCACGTAATCCAGAATCGCCACGCGTTTTTCTTCGGGCATCGTGTCGTAAGAAGGCATGCGACCACGACCTTGCCGCGTCATCTGCTCGATCTCGGCACGCGTCTTTCGTTTGTCAATGTCGAGCAGCGAAGGAAACTTCAGCTCAACATTGCCTTTGAGATCGAGGCCATGACACACGCCGCAATAGAGCATGTAATCGCGTTCGCCCGTCGCCAGTTGAGAGCCATCGGCATGGCGGGTCTCGATCATTTGAAGCAGCCATGGCATCTCGTTAACGTTGACGTAATAAACCCCCTCGGGATCAGCGGCCCCGCCACCCCACTCCATTCCGCCATCGAATCCAGGAAACATTACCGTTTCCTTCAGACTTGGCGCAGGAAATGGCCCAAAGTTCGGCGCGGCAAGAATCCGGTCCAAAGTCATCTGATGAGTTTCTGGCGTAATGTTCGATGCCTCCGCGGCAGTATAGGTCTGCCGCATCAATGGCGGAGGCTTTGTAGGGAACGGCTGAGTCGGCCAAGTCTGCTCGCCAACTAAATCCGACTGAGGAACCGGTCGCTCTTCGACCGGCCAGAGTGGCTCACCTGTGACGCGGTCGAACACGAATAGCAAACCGTGCTTGGTCCCTTGCGCGACCGCATCAATCTGCTTTCCGTCGTGATTCACGGTGAGCAGAACCGGCGCGCAGGGCAAGTCCTTATCGAGTAGATCGTGATGCACGATTTGAAAATGCCAGATCCGTTCTCCGGTAGCGGCGTTGACCGCGACGATACTGTTGGCGAACAAGTTACTACCATGCCGTTCACCTCCGTAGAAATCCGGCTCAGCCGTCTTGGTCGCGGCGTAAACGATGCCACGTTTTTCATCCAGCGATTGCCCGCACCAAGGCATCAAACCTGTCGCAGTCTCATGGGCGTTCTCGGGCCACGTGTCGTAGCCCACTTCGCCAGGACGTGGAATCAGATGGAAGATCCAACGTTGCTCGCCAGTTCTGACATCGAACGCTCGAAGTGATCCCTTGCCGCCAAGCCCGCCAACAATCAGCAGGTCTTTGTAGGTCACACCCGGCGTGTTGAGTCCCGAAGCGAGATCGATCGATCCGTTTTGGCCGAATTCACGGATGGTCTCGCCAGTCTTCGGATCGATGGCGAAGAGGAAGCCGTTGACCCCGGTGAATAAACGCTGCTCCCCACCGGTTTCCTTGTCCTCCCCATTGGCTTCGCTGGCCCAATAGACAAGTCCTCGTTGCCGCGGGCTACCGGCGCCCGTGTGTTCGTTCGCAGGATCCCATTGCCAGAGTTCTTTACCTGTGGCCGCGTCGAGCGCGATCACCTTGCGCGTTGCGGTCGGCGTGTAGAGCACTCCTCCCACAATCAAGTTGTTCGCTTGATACTCGGCCTCATTCCCGGTCTCGAATTTCCAAGCGACTTTTAGCTTAGAGACGTTGCCACGGTCGATTTGGTCGAGCGACGAATACAGATCGCGATTCTTTCCCCCCAGATAATCGGGCCAATCGGCGTCCTGACCATGCACTACGCTCACCCAGCAACAGCTGACACAGATCAAGGCAAGTTTGTAGTAAGTGTTCATATGAGGTAAGAAACCGATAGCGATCGATGGTCCCGTGATTCAATTTTGTCGAGTCTCTTCCGCCGAGCACCTTGAAACAAAATTCGTTCCATGATTGTTTTTGTTCTTTCGACTACAGACCGAAGGTCGTCCCAAGTACCGTTGGCGCGGCGACATACTTTAGCAGAATTTTTGGCGGGTAACGGCTTTCGAGTCATTCTGGCTGGGGTGGAAACGATGGCAACGTGTTTAGTCGTGCCATGAGTTCATTGACCACGCTTGGATTCACATCGGCGACGTTGTGATTCTCTTCGTGGTCATTTACATGGTCGTAAAGTTCTTGAGCACCGTCGCTCCAACGGGTAAATCGCCAGCGTTCGGTGCGGACGCTTTGCCCATGAAGTTTCGGTCCGCGAGTGACAAGTGTGAACGCCGCGTCTTTGATCTTTGCAGAGCCATTTTTGAGTATCGGGTTCAAACTTTGGCCCGCCATTGGATGCGGTGAGGTGAGACTGCAGCGCTCGACAATCGTGGGATAGAGGTC
>JBBSJZ010000408.1:0-5881 GCA_038256795.1 Pirellulales bacterium
CCTCCACTCGATCGGCACACTTCAACATCGACGCTCCATAATACGGATTGCGAACTGTATCGTCGGTTTGAATCCAACTTGCGCCGCGACCGTCGAAAGCCATCGGGCAATGTAGTTCAAATAACTGATCGGCTCCGGCAAATCCGAATGAACGCTGTAATGTCAGCAGCTGATCCGAAAGCAGCGCAAACGCGGATCGCATCGTATCCAAATCGGTGGCCTTTGCGAGCCTCGCGGTGATCTTTGACAAACTGTTCTGTTCCGCCTTCCAACGCTCGGCTGTCTTTCCCTGAAGGGACTGGTCTGAGATCGAACTAACGGCCTGGTGCAAACCATCGATGGACGTGATCGCCGCGTTTGAATCGTCTGCAGCGAGCGAGCGACTGATGGCAAGGTAAGGCGGAATGAGCTGGGTCAACTGTTGACGAAACGCATCAGGCACTTCCAGTTGCTTTTCTTCCATTTGGTGCCCAGCATGAAGCAGCCCAAACATCTCTTGCAGACGTTCGGCGTGCCGCTTCGTTACCAAGGACACCCGGTCGGCATTCTGTAACGACTGAACATCACTTCCCTCGACGGCATCATTCCCTAGCAGCATCACGAACTCACCAAGCTGGTCACCCATGTCACCAGGAAGTGTATTCGAATCAATCGCGGCAATGTTTTGTCCAAGAGATCTGAACGACTCGCGAATTCGATTGAGTTCCGCCGACTCGACCGCTTCCCCAATGGCGTCAACCGATTCGATCGTTTGCATCAACTGCGATCTCACTTCACCCGGCAGTGACATTCCACCCCCCGCCTTTTGCATTTCATCTCCATTTCCGGATGTCATCGACTCACCTCCGTGGTTGTGCCCGCCAGCGCCACCACCGCCATCGGGCGTCATCATGGACGGCTTGGCAGAGATTTGCAGGGCACTGTCGAGTTTGAAATTTCCGTTGGTAACAACGAGTTCTCCTTCCTTCAAACCCGCCTTGACCAAGTAGTAATCACCGGCACGAGGACCGAGAACGATTTCGCGTCCTTCATAAGTTGGCTCCTCCGCATCGGGAACTTGGACATAGACGATGGCACGAGTTCCAGTAAGCAATGCCGCTGTCACCGGTATCACCAACGGCTTGGCCGTATCGCTTGGCTCCGCTGTGACGTAGCCAAGCGATTCTGCCTTCACTAGAGGCATTCCGCAAATGTCGCAATTCCCCGGTTCGTCCTTGACGATCTCTGGGTGCATTGGGCTGATCCATTTCCCAGCGAGTGATGCGTCGAGTACCCTTCCGCCCGCCGCGATCTTGGACAGTACGATCGCACGAACGAACATTTCTGGTTTCAGCCGCCCATTCTCGTTTGATACGTTAACGCGAACCTTGACCGTTCGTGTCATCTTGTCCAGTACGGGGTCGATAAACGCAATGCGGCCCTTGAACACCTCACCCGGATATGCTTCCGTTGTAAACTCAACCTCTTGCCCATAACGCAGCCACGCCAAATCTGACTCGTACGCGTCCATCTGAACCCACAGATGAGTCAGATCAGCAACGGTATAGATGCGATCACCCGTGCGAACACGGTCACCCTCTTGCTTAAGCTTATCAATCACCACGCCGCCAATGGGTGAATAGATTGTGATGTGTTCGTCGGCTTTCCCTTTCTGCTCAATTTCTTGAATTTGCTTCTCCATGATCCCAAGCAACCGTAACTTCTCACGAGCGGATTCGGCCAAGTCGATCGGCGTCACGAATCGCGAGGATGGACGACTCGCGGTGGAGTTAAGGGCCGCGAGCAGTTCTTCTTGCGCGGAGTAAAGTTCTTCGCTATACATGTACGCCATGTGATCGCCTTTATTGACTTCAACGCCCGTAAAGTCGACGTAAAGCCGGTCGAGTCGCCCCGACACCCAAGCAGTAATGTATGACAGACGAGTTTCATCGTATTCAATCTTGCCAACCATACGAACGTCGGCTGTCACGTATCGTTGGGAAACCGGCACCGTTTCGATCTTCATCAACTTCTTGATGTCCGCATTGATCGAAACTGTGCGAACACCGCCCACGGATTTTCTAACCGGCACGAGAGCCATCCCGCAGATCGGGCAACTTCCCGGCCCGTCGCGCCGAATTTGTGGGTGCATGCTGCACGTCCAGATCGTAGCATTTTCAGCACCCTCTCCCTCCGAGGCGTCGGTCGTCGTTGTCGGCGATGAGCCAGGCGAACCGCTTGGTCCGCGCAACCACCATGCCACCGCGAAGCCGATCGCAAGGAAGGCAATTGCCTGCCAAAACCACGCTTGTTTGATTAGTCGTTTTATAAATTGTTTCATTGCTTTATCTCTTTTTCAAACGAATAGGTGGGAGCGACGAGGTGGGAGTGAAGAAGTTGGGAGAAGGGGAGGTGGGAGATAGATGCTCTTCAATTGCTCCGAGTCTCCGTGTCTCCGTGTCTCCCAACTCCCAACTCCCAACTCCCAACTCCCAACTCAACTCTTCCCAAACCAATCAACAAACTTCACCACTTCGGCCTGATCCCGCGCGCCGACCGCCGTCACGCTTCGCGTTCCTTCCTGCCAAGTCGCCGCGATACTGGAATCCAAGTTCACGAGACAGCATTCCTTGTCACCGCACATCGCCATCGTTGTTGGTCGATCACCGAACCAAGCGGTTTTCTCATCGTCGTGCTCAAACAGTACAAGCGTTGACCCGTCGCTTCGCTTACACACGGCTTTGACACAAGTACAACAAGGCATCTTCAGCACACTGGTGGATGCCAGCGTATAACCTTCAGGAAGCCCATCAGCGACGCTTGGGCGATAGCCAACCAGGCTGATTGCTTGTTCCGGCGCAACCAGCTTGCCATCGTACTTGTCGAGCAAGAATTGTTCGGCCTGTTCGGGATTCTCTGGCAAAACCTCCAGGTAGTGATTCATCGTCGCGACGAACTCTGGCCCATGACTGCTGTGCACGTCCGTCATGGCATCGTGGCGGAGAAGCCAAACGCTCAACCCGAACACCAATAAGATCGAGGCCGCGATGGCCAGGCGTTGAAAAGTCGCGCGGGTCAACCAGGGCCGCTGCATCTGCGTAACGGAAGTCAAGACTTTTGACTGTGCAGCCAACTCGCTGGCTCGATCCAACTCCCTGACGATGCCCGCCCAGATAGTCTCAGATACGGGACCGACCGGTGTCGCTGAAATGGAGTCGCTTAATTTCCGGTATCCAGCCAGAATCCCAGCGCAAGTCGAGCAATGCAGCAAGTGCTCAGCAACCGACGCTCGCGCGTCCGCAGAAAGCTCGCCGTCATAGTACGGTGACAGCAGATCTTGAATTTCGATGCAGTTCATTGTCACTTGCCTCGGGCTGATCGCGGTCAGCGCCTAAATGTGGATCGCAGGCGTACGTGGAGCCGGACGATTGAACACGGACTACCTGACGATTCTTTGATGCGGCGGCCTGCCGTTTCCTTCACCATTTTCAATGATTTCCAAGGAATTGTCGATCTTGCCCGATGTTTTTTGGTGATTTCGAGAGAATCCATGAAGGTTGGCACGCTCGTGTGCATCCAAGTATCCAGTTGAAAGGCCGAAACATTTCTCGTTAAGTCAAGGAACCCACCACCATGGCCATTATCAAATGGACCCTACCGATCGCCGCGATGGCAATACTTTTCGTCGGTTCGGTCGGCTGCCAGCCGTCCGAGGTTACTGAATCCGATAGTATCGTCCCGCCCCCAACGTCGACCGAGATGGATCACGAGGGCATGCACCAGGACAGTCGCGACACGGATGGTCACGATCATTCCGCACACAGTGAGAAACATGAAGTTGAAGAAATTCCAGCAGGCAAGTCTGACATGGACAAGATGATGGCGGCACTTGCCGAATTGCCCGAGGAGGATCGAAAGTCGGCAATGAAGCAACACTTTTGCCCAGTCAGCGGCGAGATGCTCGGCGTGATGGGTGAGCCGGAGAAGATCGACGTCAAAGGCCAAACAGTCTGGATTTGCTGCGACGACTGTAAAGACAAGCTGCTTGCTGATCCCGACAAGTACCTCGCCAAGCTCAAAGAGTAGAGCAATTCCGCAAGAAGCTTTGAAAGATCAAGTACCGATGACAAGTACAGAGATATCGCCTGAATCGCAAACGTCGCCATTGTATTGGGAGCCCATGGCCGAACAGCGTTGGGGGAAATACATTTCGGAGGTGGAACTGAGTCTGATTCTTCAGGCTCACGAAGTTGCGGGACAACCAACGACGGCATTAGAGATCGGGGCTGAGGGCGGAAGATGGGCGAAGATTCTCGCCGACCTTGGCTGGGACATGATCTGTACCGATATCGTCCCGGAAGTCTTAGAGGTCTGTCAGAAGCGAATTCCGAACGCCAAATGCGTCCTGGTTGACCGTGATTCAATAACGTTTCCATGCGAGACCGAGTCGGCTCGATTGCTCCTTGCTATCGAGGTTCATGAATTAGTCGAGCAGGATTGGTTTATCGACGAGGCATGCCGCGTCCTAGAGTCCGGCGGACTATTTGTTGGTGTTTTTCAGAACACGCGATCATGGCGGGCGTTAATTCGCAATCTCAAGCGTGATCCGCCAGGATCGATCACACACTACACAGCATCATATGCACCTTGGCGGAGAAAACTCTCCAAGCGCGGCATCAGGATGATCCGAGAGGTAGGATTGTGCTGGATGCCATTTGGCCGCAAAAGTGATTCGCGTTTGATACCGCCTGCGGTTACCGTTGAGCGGATGCTTGGATTGAGAAAACTTCCAAGTCTAAGCCCATGGGTTGTATTCGTGGCCCAAAAAGATTTCGTATAGAATCCATTTCCGATGTCTATCGGATATCGCACCACGCGAGGGCTTCAACGATGGGATAGCAACGCCCAACGGCTATCGGCCAAAGCAATTAGCAGGTTGATATTGTTACAAACTGACGACGACATAGCTGACAGACATGGTTTGACTATTTCAGCATGAAGAAGCTTTTCATCCCGTCGTATTGCCTTTGGCTTTGTGATACGAATTTGTAGAGCATTCGGTGCAAAATTTCCCCTCACAACCGCACCTTGACTCGTAGTTTCGACATTGTCCGTGAGCTCGTATCCTTACGTTGCACTCCGAAAGCACCGCATTTATCGCTTCTACAGTTCTCTGCTTGCCGCAGCCCCACTTCGTCTCAAAGCACATTTCCAGAAAATCCATCACCTGTTCATCATCGCAGTAAAAAAAGTGTTCGATTGCAGGGATGTCGCTCACTTTCGCAGCTATGTAACCGCTGCGACGCATTCCTCCGGATTTCCTTTGTAGTATGCCTTGCATCTCATACATTACATCGGTAAAAGTGACTTGGGGCATCATTTCACAGTCGCCTTCGATGCAGTGTTTGAGCGTGTGCATGAGTTGTTGCCGCACCTCCTGCGGCAAATGATAGAAGTAGTTGTCCGGTTGCGGTTGGTTACGTTTTGAGAACAAGAGGTGACTCCTTGCAGTAGCACTATTTGTAAACAGCGAATCGCCCGTCTTCGAGTTGGCGGACGATACCAACGGCGGTGAGGGTTTCCAGCAGCAGGGCGACTTCGGACTTGTTGGCTCGCGTATAGAACGCCGCGATCTTAGCTGAATCGGCGGGGCCATCGTGACGCTGTAAAGCGGTTTGAATCGCTACCATTCGCTCGGGAAGCGTTTTCGGCCAGGGTTGTTTGGAGATCTTTGCAGCGGGAGTAGATTTCTTGGTAGGCTTGATGGCCGCTTCTTCGTCTTCGATCTCGAATTCGGTTTGCTTACCTTGGTCAGTCGGCTTGCCATGGGCAGGGTTTTGGAATTCGGGACGCAGCCAGCGGATTAGCCCACGGCTCTCTTCTTCGGCCCGCTCGTGGTTCA
>JBBSJZ010000409.1:0-5834 GCA_038256795.1 Pirellulales bacterium
CGTCAAAATCGCGGCACCCACGAGTGCCCCGGTACACCACGAAGCGGTATTGGCAAGGTTGTAGAGCGTGAGCATCCGCGTCCGCTGGCCCACCGGCAACGCCTCGAAGAACAGCAGAAAGAATCCGAGTTCATAGGCTGCCCAGAGGATACCGCAAATGAATTGCGTCAATGCTAGCCACCAATACTGGGTCGATACGATCCACATCGCCGCGAGCGGCGCGATGCCGATGCCGCCCACCCACAACAACGTTTGAGCACTGTGATTCTTGGCAACGCTTGCCCACCATGGCAATGCGAGCACCTTGGATAAAAATGCGATTCCGAGCAGCCCCACGAATTCGGTGTAGGTGTAGCCCAGTTCTTCGAGCATGTAGGGTGCGAAATACGGACTGCTGACTTGCACAAAACCTTGAACCATGACTAGGTACGCGAGCAAACGCAGCGAATTTGGCATGCTCGACGCATCCTTGGCAACCACCGCCGCGTTTTGGTTGAGACTCAAAACACCTCCGGTGTGGAGTGGGGCGGCTTCGGTTTCGGCGTCGGGCGACGGGTCTTGATGGCGCGATAAGAATCGCACGGACCAGAAACGGAACAGTCCCGCGATCAGAAACAACAGCGCGAATCCGTACAGCGTTCGGTCGTGGTTCTCGGCCCACTGCAGCACGAAGCCGCCCGACAAGAACGAAGCGAATGTCGTCAATTGAGACACGCGGGTGCGACGGGCGAAATAGCGGGGCCGAATTCGCCGCGGCACGATCTCTTCCATCCACGTGTTCCACGCGGGTCCGGTCGCCAGGCCGCTGGCCCAGTACACGGATGCGACGAACAGCATCACGCCGAGTGACATTGAACCGTAGATTGCCGCGAACACGAGCGGAAAAAACGACAAACCCTGGATCGTCGCCCCGAGTAAAATCCAACGTTTCTCCGATCCGATCCAATGGACCCCGCGAAGCGAGATGAGCTGGGTGATACCGCCGGCCAGTAGCGGGACGCTGGAGATCAATCCGGCGGAGACCTCGCCCAGTCCGATCGCGAGCGCGAAGGCGGCCAGATACGTCTCGCCCATGCCGACCATGACGCCGAACGTGGCGCCATCCCCCATACTCGCTCGCAAATTTTGCCGAGTGGTGGGATTCGAAGAACGATCCGTCGGTAATTTCATCAGCACGAAAGGGACTTCAAGAAAACGGGGACGCCGGACGTGGACGCGTTGTGTTTGAGACGCGTGTGGTCGAGACTAGGCAAACGTTGTGCCGCAAACACGGGCCGTCAAGATTTGGGACCAGACACAGTGAGACGACTTCTATCTCACATAGGTTCGCAGCAATCGCAAGGCTGAATCGACAGAATTAATCGCTGCCGTTTCGTTGGCCGTGTGGTAGCTCGTTGTCGGAATTTGCAAGGTGGTGCCGTTGATTTGGCCGTCCGTCGCGACGACCAATCGCCCCAATTCGGTTCGACCGAGCGATAGCGGTTTCTCGCGGCTGAGGTTCAATTCGTCGACATACTTGTCTTTGTAAACGTAAGAAACGTCGAGTGCGTCACAGCGATCACGCAGTTCTTGGGTGATCTCCGACGCAAACATCGCGCCCGCGTCGCGGGTCCGCAACACCACTTGCTGGCTCGAGGCCGCTTCTTGAGTCGGGAACGGGCTGGTGTCGAGCACGATCAATCGCTGGGTCGTACGACTGTGTCGCTGGAACCAAGCGAGCGCGTACCGCCAACTTCGTCCGGCTTCCTCGGACGCGGTGAACAATCCGGTGCCTTGGAATCCCTGGCGGAACAGATGGACGAGCATCGCGACGGACAGCACGTTGTCGAGTTGGGCGCGGACGAACCCGCCGCTCACGCTCAAACGGTCGACGAATGAAACCGGTGTGCCGGGCTGCAGGTAATCGAGCCCCTCGACCTCAAAGATCAAGTTGTATCGTTGTGGGCAAATGTACGATCGCGTGATTGTTCCTTGGCCGAGGTAGCTGCCCGCGTAAGGTGTGTGGGCCTGGACCCGTTGGCCGTGAAACCGGTCGGCGATTAACTCCATCATTTGTTCTGAAACGCTATCGCCGGTCAATTCGCCGCGATTACCCGTGATGAAGGCGGCATACTGGAATTCATTGGGCCCCGTACACACCAAGCCGTGGCGATCGATGTGGGCCGAGAAAATTTCGCCGTCGCCATCGCGTCCACGAGCGACGAGGATGCCCTGGTACCGGGTCACCTCGATCGGCAATTCTTCGAGCTCGCGACGCAGCACGCGAAAGAAGGCATCTTCCGCGCCGACCACGGACGGTTCTCGCACGAGGCCGCGTAGCAGGTGCAGGAAATCGTCAAGATCTTCGTCGCTATCCCGTTCAGTCGACACACCGTCACCAATAGCCACGTTCGCTCAGCTCATAAAACACCGTGAATTCGATCGTTACCGTCTCAGGTTGGGACTATCGCTGGAGCCCGCAACAAAATCCAGATCAAGTCATTTCCATGGCGTGCAAATCACCCTAATTCCCCAGTAGTGGATCATTGGGCACGTCATGGACGGGGTGAGCCGACGGCAATCGGCCCAATTTCTTGCGGATGGATTCCAGCCGCAGCCGCAACTCCGCTTCAAAACCGCGCTCGACGGGTTCGTAGTAAATCCGATCGACACCGAGGTAGTCCTGCGCCGCGATGCCATCGGGCGAATCGTGGCTGTACTCGTAGTCTGCACCGTGGCCGAGTTGTTTGGCGCCGCCGTAATGCGCATCGCGAAGGTGGACGGGGACGGGCACGAGTTGTTTCTCGCGAACATCTCGACGGGCGGTGCCGATGGCGGTCGTCGCCGCGTTACTTTTCGGGGCGAGCGCCAGATAAGCCACCGTTTGACTCAGCGTCAATTGGCACTCGGGCAATCCGACGAACTCACACGCCTGCATCGCCGCGACGGCGATCACCAATGACTGGGGATCCGCATTGCCGATATCTTCACTCGCCAGGATCACCAATCTTCGGCACAGGAACCGAATGTCCTCGCCGCCTTCGAGCATTCTCGCCAACCAATAGAGCGAAGCATCGACGTCGCTACCTCGAATGCTTTTGATCAGGGCGCTGGACAGGTCGTAATGATCGTCACCGCCGGCGTCGTACCCGGCCAAGCGAGCGCCGAGAGATTCGGCGGCAACGTCGCGGGTCACGCGTGAACCCCGCTCGGTGCTTCGCACGGCGATCTCGAGAGCCGACAGCGCGCGGCGCGCATCGCCTTCGCACGCTTCACTGAGAAACTTGATCGCATCATCATCGACGAGGGGCTTGAGTCGCGCGAGTCCACGCGTGGCGTCGTCCAGTGCGCGTCGTAGCAGGGCTGCGACTTCCGTCGGCTCGAGCGAAAGCAGTCCGAACAATTGACTTCGACTGATCAAGGCGCTGTTGACGGCGAAGAACGGATTGCTTGTCGTCGCGCCGATGAGTGTCACGATGCCCGCTTCCACATCGGGCAGCAGCGCGTCTTGCTGGCTCTTGCTAAATCGGTGGATCTCGTCGATGAAGAGAAGTGGTCGCGGCCGCCCGCTCGCAACAAGATCTTTGGCCCACGCGAGCACCTCACGAACGTCCTTCACACCGCTGGAAACGGCACTGAGTGTTCGCAGTTCCGCGCGCGTCTCGATCGCCAACAAATGTGCGAGCGTCGTCTTACCCGTTCCCGGTGGTCCGTGCAAAATGATGGAACCGAGTTGACCGGAGTCAATCATCCGGCGAAGCAATTTGCCGGGGCCGAGGATGTGTTGCTGGCCGACATACTCCGCGAGCCGTTCGGGACGCATGCGGGCCGCCAACGGCTGGACACTCCTCAATTGTTCTTCCTCGGCGTCCGCGAACAGAGATCGATCTTGAGCCACACCACTCACCTTTCATGAACAAACGACAAAGACCCATGCACATCCTAGGACTAATCGCTCTGGCCGTCACCGCGTTGTGGATCGCCGGCATCCTGTGGCGAGTCGATGACTGGAAACGTGATTGGTCCGAGAATCATGCGAGTATCTCCAGCACCGCCACGGATGCGGAGTTACTCAGCCCGGTGTTTTCGGAATCGCCGCTGCAGGTCTCCGAGCGCCTCACGCGGTGGGTCAAGACTCAACCACGCTGGGCGATCGCATCGACCGAGCACGACGATGACAATGCGCACGACAATGACAACGACATCGTGACGCTGCATTTGACGCGGACGACGCTACTCTTTCGATTCACCGACGACATCCACGTCCGACTCGAGCCCGTCGCTGGTGGCACGCGATTGACGGCCGAGAGTCAATCGCGGCTGGGCAAAGGCGACCTGGGCCAGAACCCTCGCAACTTGAAAGAACTCTTAGCCGGCCTCGGCGAAAAAGTCTGAGCCGGCAACGCGTCGACCCACAACGCGGCCCCCCCGGTTCCGTTAGAATGGCCACTCTCGTTCTCGATTCCCTACCCGTCTGTCCACTCGACTCATCATCATGCCCTCCATCTCGCATCAATTCCCCGCATCCCTATCTCGTTTTCGAGTTTTAGCTGGCTATGGGGTCATCGCCGGTTTACTCGCGACGCTCGGTTGCAATCCTGCTCAACCGACCGCGTCGAGCGCGACGTCCACATCGACGACGCCGGCGGTGAGCTCCGACAAACCGCTTCAAATCGCCGTGATCCCGAAGGGCACGACGCATGTGTTTTGGAAATCCGTCCATTATGGTGCGTTGCAAGCGGCAAAGGAAATGAATGCCGAAATCCAGTGGCGTGGCCCACAGAAGGAGAGTGATCGCGACGAGCAAATCAACATTGTGCAGGGCTTCTTGAACAAACGAGTCGATGGCATGGTGCTCGCGCCACTCGACGCGGACGCGCTTGTTCGGCCCGTGCAAGAAGCGAAACGTGGCGGAGTCCCGGTCGTGATTTTTGATAGTGGGTTGAACTCACCCAAGGGCGATACGGTCGCCTTCGTCGCCACCGACAACATTCGTGGTGGCCAGATGGCGGCGGACACGATGGCGCTCAAGCTCGGCGAAAAAGGAAACGTCGTCGTGCTGAGGTACAACAAAGGCAGCGAGAGCACGCACCAGCGCGAGGAAGGTTTCCTGGAAGCGATCGCCAAGTACCCGAACATCAAAGTCATTAGCAGTGACCAATATGCGGGAACGACCACCGAAACCGCGGTCGACAAGGCGCAACAGGTACTGAATAAATTTGGCGACGAGGTCAACGGTATCTTTGCGGTGTGCGAACCCAATGCGGAAGGCGTGCTGCGGGCGCTGAAGGATCGTAAAATCGCTGGCAAAGTTGTGTTCGTCGCTTTCGATAGCAGTGACGCTCTCAAGGCATCGCTGGCGTCCGGTGAAGTGGCCGCCATCGTGCTGCAAGACCCCGTTCAAATGGGTTACCTCGGTGTGAAAACCCTGATTCAATCGCTGCGAGGTGAAAGCGTCGAGTCGTTCGTTGATACCGGCGTATTCGTGGCGGTGAAGGAAAACATGGACGACGATAAGATCAAATCACTGCTAACACCGGAAAAGACTTGATGTCGGCGGGTGAGCAAGCACGGGTGCTTTGTGCCGCCGGTGTCGGAAAGAAATATGGCCCGAACTGGGTCCTTCGAGCGGCGGACCTGAACCTCGCCCCAGGCCAAATCCTGGCGCTGCTCGGTGAAAACGGCGCCGGTAAAAGTACGTTGGTGAAGATTCTTTCCGGTGCGGTCGTGCCGGATGAGGGCAATGTCGAGCTGGTCGGAAAACCGTTGCCGCTTGGGAGTCCACAATCCGCGCGGTCGGCGGGAATCGCGATGGTGTATCAAGAGCTCAGTGTGTGTGACGAAATCACCGTCGA
>JBBSJZ010000410.1:0-5781 GCA_038256795.1 Pirellulales bacterium
ACGACGGTGACCGCTCGCCGAGTGCTGCGTCAACCGAGCTTGAATGCGCTCAATGTGGCGATCGAAATCGCTTGGGAACCGCGGCTCACGCCGATCGGATTGACCATCCCAATCGCCGAGCTCGTTGGCAAATTTGATGACGGCCAGAAAGTGTTGCCGCAGGTGTCCGGCGAGTTCATCGAAATCGGCACCTCAACGGACGTTTGCTTCAGCGAATTTTATCTGCCGCTACAACTTCCCGAAGGTGGCCCCAAGAAGATTCAAACGTTGCACGGCAAGATCAAAGCTCTGCTTCCGGGAAAGACCGAAACATTCGAGATTCCGTTGGTGAGTGAGACCCGTCAAAAATCGATTGATGCGATGACGGTGCGCGTCGATGATGTCCGCAAGAATGGCGAATTGCACGAAGTCCGCGTCGTCGTCGATTTAAAAAATGCTTCGCGAGCTCTCGAGAGTCATCGGCAATGGATCTTTGATAATCCCGTGCATTTGAAGCTGGCCGACGGATCACGCAGCCAGCACCTGGGGATGGAAGTGTTCCGGCACACCAGCGACGGCATTGGAGTCAGCTATCTCTTTGATATTGCGGATGATCTCAACCGAGTTTCGCTCATTTATGAATCACCCACGGCAGTCGTGGAGAATGAAGTGCGTTTCTTGATCGAGGATGTTTTACTGCCGTGATCCATCTCCGAATCGCTGTTGGATGGTTGTTGCTCTTCGCTGCTCACGCGTTCGCGGAAGATGCCAACCGCGTGATCATCACTGTCGATAGCTTGCGACTCGAGGCGGGCGATTTGCAACTCGTGCTCGAAGACGCCGGTGTCATTGACCGCGCGAGTCTCACGGCCAAGCAAGCCGCCGCGACGGTCCTCGTGCGCCGCACGCTCGCGATGAATTCGCTTCGCTCCCTCGGCGGGAAAGCGATCGATGCGATCGTCTCACGCGAGATCGATGCGATGGATCGCGATGCCCAAACCCGTGGCAGCTCGCTCGCCAAAATGGCTGCAACTCGTGGCGTGTCACTGGCGGCGCTGCGTCGATCGCTCGAATGGCAAATCGCTTGGCGAGAGTATCTGAAGAGTCGACTCATGGACGACGCGCTCAAGATGTACTTCGATTCGCACCGCGCTCGTTATGGAGGTCGCGAATACTTGGTATCGCAAATCTTTTTGGATGGGAACGATGACCCTCAATCGCAGCGATTGGCAAACATCGCGGCTGAATTGCAATCGGTTGAGGATCTGCAGCAATCGTTCGCGGTTCAAGCCCGCGACCACTCACAAGCCGCTTCGGCAACTCGAGGTGGCGAAATTGGTTGGGTTGGCATGGATGGTGACTTGCCACGGGAATTGATGTCGGCGATCCGCGAGTCGATCGACGACGCTAACGTCGATCCCTTCAACAGCGAAACTGGCCGGGTCGTGGGGCCCGTTCGCTCGTCACTGGGGTATCACTTGATACTGGTTCGAGATACGAGAGACCTCGAAGCGAGCTGGGAAAAACTCACGGATCAATCGCAACTACGCCGCGACGTTGCGAATGCCCTGATGGAAGACTTGCTCGATCGCCAGAGCCAAGCAAGGGTAGAGTACGCGGTTCCATCACTGCGGCTGGACTTACGGTGAGCGCAAAAAAAGGGCGTCCGAAGCATTGGGGCAGAACACTTCGAACGCCAACCAGCAACGCCTGAGCGTCGCCCGTTGTGACAAAGCTACTCGAATATTCGCAACATGGCGATAGCTCCGTAGCGAATTTACAGCGTTCAAATCTTGAAGTATTGATGGCGGCTAATCGTGTCCCGTGATCAATCGAGAAGGCAGATGTGAAACTGAATTGAACCAGTCCAATTGCCAGTGATGGCCATCGAAATTAACTTTGGAAATCCCAGTATTTCGGATCGGCCCCAACCGATGGGCGTCGACGAAATCTTTTAATAAAGATGCCATCAAGTATCGTTTAAATTCAGCATGGATGACGGCAACGATTGTTTGGCCGCGACCGCCGAAAGTTTCGACCAAGCGAACGGCGACGTTTTCGGCACGGGTCTGGACATCGCTATCTTGCTCGCGGGGCCGGCTTCCCCACCAGCCCGCTTCGTCGATCGTGACATCGACCGTGCAGGTCGCCGGTTGCTCGGTCAGATGGCGGACAATATCGGTTCGGCCGAGCCCCGGTCCGCCCTCAATCGCCATCGGCCCATGGCCCCGGTAGCAACCTCCCCGTTCGAATACGTTGTGCCAAACATGCACCCCTTGAGGCGCCGCGTCGAGGATCGCACGGGTAGTTTGGAGCGTCCGTAAAAACGGGCTGGTGATGAGCGTGTCGATGCGCATCGTTCGCGTCCATTGTGCCAAGTGCTCCGCTTGCATTCGTCCGACCGCGGTGATGCGAGGATCCTCGACGCGTTGGTGCAGGGGTCGAGCGTTGTTTTCGCTCTCAGCGTGACGAATCAGGTAAAGCTGCATGCGAATCCTATCGGGACGTGAATCGTGTCCGCACATAATCGATCATCATCCACTCGGCGACAACCATGGCAACGGGCGCGACGAACAAGATGAATTGGCCGGCACCTTGCTTGTTCAGCAATTCCCACTCCGATCCTGTAAACATTTCGACGATTGCGAGTACGAGCGAGCCGTTCACGAACAGCAACACGCCCGTCAGCATCGCGGACCCCATCGCGGCCACGCATCCACCCACAATGGCGGCTCGACGCTGGCCACGCGGCGGAACTGCGGCACTCGATTGCGTCGGTTCCTCGAATTGACTCACGAACCGATGCTCATCGGCAGGATTTGGCTCAGTGCAATCGTAAAGATCAGTCCGCAAACCGACAGCACCGCGAGGAGGGGAGTCCAGCTGCGAAGCGATTCGCCTTCGGTGAGTCCGCCCATCTTGGTGAACACCCAAAACCCGCTGTCGTTCATCCAGCTTCCCATCAACGAACCCGAGCCGACCGCCGTGGCGACATAGACGAGGTGGAAATCGAGTTTTCCGCCGCCAATGATCGCGCTCATCATTCCGGCACCGATGATCATCGCCACCGTGCTGCTTCCCTGGGCCACTTTCAATACCGCCGAGATCGCCCAAGCGAGCACGAGCAATTGAATGCCGCTAGCGGCTTGACCGGCGAACATCTGCTGGATCGTGTCGCTAATTCTCGTCTGGGTGAGCATCGCGCCGAACGCTCCACCCGCGGCGGTGATGAGGATAATCACGCCGCCGCTCATCAAGGACTCTTCCACGTCGACGCCGAGTGATTTCCAGGATAAGGCCCGCACGAATTTCAGCGTTAACATCGCGGCAAGAGCCGCGAGCAGCAGCGCAAAGTTCGCATTGCTCCACAAACTCAATCGATCCGACAACTGGCGGCTCGGTGAGTCCCAATCGTGCTTGGCGACCAATTGGGGATACGTGTCCTCGAGCAGCGAACGATTCATGCGGCGACGGTCGACGGGCTTCATTCGCAACTGGTCCGCAGCGAGTTTTTCTTTGGTCAGCGACGAGAGCTCGACTCCAAGAAACGCTTTTTCTTGGTAGATCGTCGCATCCGAAATGACTTGATTGAGGATATCCGTCACTTCTCGTTTCTCCGTTTCGTTAGTCGCCGGCTGCTGCAATCGCGTGAGCAACTGAGGGGCCTCGCTCAGTACTCGCGTTTGCATCAAGCGGCCAGCGGGCGTGTTCTCCGCCTCCGCCGCCGGCGTTTGAAAGATCGTCGCTAGTTGTCCGTAGTCGAGGATATCCGTGGACGTCAATTGGGCACGGTCTTCGTTGTCCGCGATGGTCGTGGCAAGCGTACCAGCCCCAATCAAAACCACGGGCAATAGTACTGGCAGGAGTGATACCCACAGCGATGGCAAGCGATCTTCCGGAAGCAATGCATGCTTCTCTTCGCTGGCGCCGAGCGGCCGCATGACGATCGGCATCCGTTTATCGATCAAGTACGAGAAGATCAGCCCAACGCAAGCGGACGGGAAAGCGACGAGCACACCGACCATCATCATCATGCCGACATCGACGCCGAGCGTCGCGGCGACGAGCAGTGGCCCCGGCGTCGGTGGGACGAGCGTGTGCGTGATCGCGCCGCCGGTGGCAATCGCCATCAAGTACCGTAAGTAATTCTTCTGAGTCCGTTTGTAGAGACTGCGGGCGAGCGGGACGAGTAAGTAGAACACGGTGTCAAAAAAAACGGGAATTGCGAGCACAAAGCCGCTCATCATCAACCCCAGCGACGCTTTCTGCTCGCCGGTCGCGCTAACGGCGGTGCGCACGATTCGATCGGCCGAGCCGCTATCGAGCATGCACTTGCCGATGATCGCTGCCATAGCGATCACGATGCCGATGTCGCCCGCGGATTTGCCAAAGGCTGCGGTGACGGCCGAGATCGCAGCGCCGGCATCGCCACTGGACAGCAAACTGACGAGAAGCGCCGAGATCACCAACGCCAAGAATGCGTTGAGTTTAAGGCCGATGATCATCCCCAGCACACTGCCGATGCCGACGATCAGTAACCAAATGGGAGTTGTGTCGAGAGGGGCGAGTTCCGCCGCCGCTCGAGTGGCGTCCTGTGCGACGGCGGGCGAGACGGCCGACCCCAGTGCGATGAAAATCGCGAGTTGACCGAGAATTCGGAGTGATTGCATCGTGCAGGTTCGGGGATGAGTACGCTTGGAGGGCTTGAATCGAGAGTCGCCGATTCTAATCTGTTTTGACTCGGCGTAGGGAGTCGCACACCCTCTCCTGCAATCATTACCAAAACCTTTATGATGTCGGGCCTCCGTATCTCGCCTGGGCGAGCGTTTCTTGACCGACTTTACCGATTCGTAAGTGATTGACATGCCCGATTTTCGCACCGAACACGACTCGATGGGTGACGTCCGCGTCCCGGCCGACGCTTACTATGGTGCCCAAACCCAGCGTGCGGTTGAAAATTTTCCGATCAGTGGCTGGCGGTTGCCACCGGCGATGATCTCGGCAATGGGGCTCGTCAAGTACGCCTGTGGTGTCGCCAATCGCGATCTCGGTAAGCTCACCGGTAGTGGTAAATACCCGCTTACGGATGCACAGGTTATCGCAATGTTGCAAGCCGCCGAAGAAATCGCCGACGGCGCTTTGCCGGACCAGTTCCCAATCGACGTGTTCCAAACCGGGTCGGGCACGAGCAGCAACATGAATGTGAACGAGGTGATCAGCAATCGAGCGATCGAAATCACGGGCGGCGATCGCTTCGCCGTCGAAAAGTCGATTCACCCGAACGACCACGTCAACATGGGCCAAAGCACGAATGATACGTTCCCGACGGCGATCCATGTCGCTGTGGCCATGCAGATCCAAACGTTGCTGCTTCCCGCGCTCGAGCGAATGCGTGCTTCGCTGCGAGAGAAGGCGACGGCGTGGGACAAGATTATCAAGATCGGTCGGACGCACTTGATGGACGCTACGCCGCTTCGACTCGGTCAAGAATTCGGCGGCTTCGCGCGGCAATTGGAGTTGTCGATCACCCGTGGAATCGCGGCACGCGATGCAGTGCTCGAGTTGCCCGTCGGCGGCACGGCGGTCGGCAGCGGCATCAACACCCATCCTGAATTCGGAGCCCGAGTCGCCGCGGCCATTGAAGCCAAATCGGGAATTCCCTTCATCGAGGCCGTGGACCACTTCGAGGCCAATGCCCAGCGTGACGCGATCGTTCAATCCCACGGTGACTTGAAGTGCATCGCCCAAACACTCTTCAATGTTTCCAACAACATTCGTTGGCTCGGCAGCGGCCCACGATGC
>JBBSJZ010000411.1:0-5761 GCA_038256795.1 Pirellulales bacterium
CAGCCATGCCACGCCGGAACGATTTTGATTTGTATCGGTCCCCTAGTTCCATCGCCTTTTGCATCGTGAATCCTTCGTCGGAAACACTTACGTGGTCGTCGCTTGCACTCACCAAGAGCTGGCAAAGGTCTCCTCCGCCAACGTCATACGGAATCGCAACTCGGTAAGCCCCAGAATCGCTGAGTGCTTCAATGTTGATTGCGGAACACAACGCGCTCCGAAGTTCCTGCTCAGTCATCGTTTCGGCTCCCTTTAATCAAGAAGCGGGTTGTGGCTTATGTACTCGAGTCCGGAGTATCGGACGTGACAGTAAGTAAGAAAGTATTCAAATGCAGAGGAAGGGTCGGCAAACTCCGACCTTGGGCTAGCAAATCCGTCTTCTTCAAACTGCTGCGGGATGATCAGTGCTTTCCTTTGGTAACGCTCCGTGATTCGATGTATGTGGCATGTGTTGCGAGGCACGGTACGACATGCATCGCCCCTGGGTTCTAACTTGTTCGTGTGAGGCCCCGCGTGACCGTCAAAACGAACAAGACGATAGTCCCAAGGCCCGTCGAAAAAGCGAAGCACGATGGAAAATCGGCAAGCAAGTTTTGTCCAATAGTGAGTTCGAATCTCAAAAATGCTGCCATTGGATCCTCGCATTGGTTCATGCATTGATCGCTCTGGCTGGTTCGGCACCTTTCGGGGTCTCATCCACTGTGAAAATGATCGTTCCAACTTCTTCGATTCGGTGATCAGCTCCTCGAGTCGTTGCTCGCTCAAGATCGGTTTTGGTTTCGACACGTTGCCCTCGGCTATTCAGTACTCCGAGTACCTTCGACGCCATACGGCCCTTAGCTCATGCCATTTTGGAATTGGGGATTCAATCGGAATAACCGATTTTCGGCTGCCGATTTGACACGAGTGGTCAAGTCAGTGATGAAATTTCCAAAATCAGTCGCAAATTACCACTCGAACGATGTTCATCCCAACGGTGCTGGCCAAGAAACGCGGGTTCCCGCCGGCCGCATTGCGTGCCGAGCGCCCTGGGTGAGGTGCCCGTTGAGCGAGCTGATTCCCCACCGGCCTGCCCATTCCTTCTGGGCTGGTTCGGGCTAGCGTCAGCATAGGGCCTGTTCAACCTCGATGACCCTTCACGACTGTCCAGCGCCGACAATCCTTGCAACGCGATAGGGATGGTAGGGATGGCCGTTTCGGCCAGTGCGAAGCACCGAAGCGAAGCGGAGTCTCGGACAGCCCGGGCCGAAGGCATCGCCCAAAATCGTCTCGTCATGGAGAGAGCCCGAGACACTCAGCTGAACGTCTACGCATGCAGGGCAGTGCGTCTAAGCCCATGTGCGGCGTTTTGCCAGGCCATCTGCCCGTTTAGCTAACCCGGTGATACTCGGTTCGGCTGCGTTGCGGATCAATGCCGCGACCCAAGTGAACCGGCCATCGATCCACCACGCCATCGACTGACACTTCGAGTTCCGCGTCTGAGGGCTCGACCAGTTCAGCGTTCCGCAGGATACAGTAGCCGTTGCCAACCTGAGCGACATTAAATACTCGCTCGCCGACTCGCAGACTGGCGCGAACCACGGCGGAATGACTCAATCGATTCTGAGCGATCATGATAAAGCTTTCGATGGAACAACGTGCCCAGACGTTCGCCGCCCGTCAGGGCTTCGCCCTCGATCTTACCAGAAAACTTGGGTTCGGCTCCGACGGCACGGTGTGGAGGACTTCACTCGGCACCGCAATTAAGGTTTTCGAGCGATTGCGACCGTACGGCGCGGAGAAAGCCTGTTATCAGCGACTTCGTGACCTGAACATTACCGAAATTCTTGGATTCACGGTACCGCAACTCGAATCCTTCGACGACGAACTGGCTGTCATCGAAATGACGATCGTGACGCCGCCGTATCTACTTGACTTCGGCAAGACCTACCTCGACCGCGCGCCAGACTATTCGCCGGAAGTGATTGCGGACGACGAGGCGTTTCGGCGAGAACTGTTTGATGATGACTGGCCAACAGTCGAGCAGATACTCGACCGGCTTGAAGCGATTGGCATCTACTACGTGGACGCTCGCCCCGGAAACATCACCTTCGACTGACCGTACCACTTCGAATGTTTTGCGGCTCACCACGTCGCGTCAGGTCCGATTCCATCGACGGCGAAAACAGTGACATGATGCCTTTCAGACGTCCAGTTCTCGCGATCGGGTCATCCTTCAAGATAGCTGGCTTCGTCGCCGTCCGCGTGGAGGGATTTGAGCAAGGCGAGTCTGGCGGACGCCAACTGAGCGAACACTGTCCGCTGGGTTTCGGTGCCGACGGAATCCCAGTCATCCAGCAAGCTGTTCAGATGTGGCGTGAAATCTGGCGTGAAATCTTCATCACCCTCGATTTCTCCCGTGTTTTCCGCGTTTAATGCAGTCCTTGCGGGGTAGCTATACTCACATTTCCCGGTGTTTCTGACTCTTTCGCAGTCAAAAACACTGGGTTTTTTTGTGCTCCCGTCACTTCAAATGCCTGGGAAAGAGCACCAATGACACCGCCACGGACACCGCCGATTGCACTCAAATCGAGCGGATCGCCCGTTTCTACCATCGCCCCTGCTAACCAGTGTTCATCGGTGATTTGCAAGTAGTGCTTCTCTGCGGTCGCGCTCGAATGACCCATCCAAGAGTTCACCACGTGATCTTGATGACGCTCTTGAAGCTCAGTTCGTCGAGTTGATCGCAAGTTATTGAACGTCTTTTCCCAAGGGACGATCCCAGCCGACTCAATGACGCGATTCATTTGAGTGCCAAGGTTCGCCAGCCGGTGGTATCGCTGGATGCAGCGGGTGGCGCCGTCGGGTGCTGATTCAAAGGACGCTCGCAGGAACGGTAGCAACTCGGGAAAGATCGGACAAAACCGCAATCCCGTCTTGGGTGACTGGATTCGAAGCCGGTTGACGTCCCACAAGATGTCCGCCCAGCCGATTGTTAGAATCTCGCAACGACGCAGCCCACCGAATCGAGCTAGAGAGAAGATCAATCGCCAGTCGTCATCGGGACAAGCAGCGAGAACCGCAGTGGCGGATGGGCGAGTGATGAAGTAGTCCCGATCCCGATTGACTTCGCTGCCTGTCTTCACAGCCAAGAATGGATTCTCGACAAGTAGTCGATCTTTGACGGCTTCGGCAAAGATCGTCTTGGCTCTCTTGACGTGCTTCGATACGGTCGCCTCCGCCATCATCTTGATCGGCTTGCCATCAGCGTCCCACTTCACTTCGATCGCCAGCAGCCATCGTCGCCATCGCTCCGCGTCCGCTGCCGTGATCGCTCCCATCAAGTGACGTTCGCCAAACTTCTGGACAAGCAGCCGTCTGGCGTGCAGGTAGTTGTCGATGGTTCCCTGGGCAAGATCGGATCGCCCAGCAATGTATTTGTCGCAGAACGGCCCTAAAAATCGATCTGAGTCAGCGTTACGATTCTGGATCGGATCGGCCAAACCCCAATTGCAAAGAGTGTCCCGCATCCGGCCATCCAGCCCAGCCGCCCACTTTGCTGCGTCCGCTGCCGGTGTCGTGTTGGCATCCTTGGCTCGGGCCAGTTCTTCGACGTGACGGGCAACGGTGTCAGCAACTCGTTTGGAAACGTCCCCGATACAAAGCGAACGACGCTTGCCACCCTGCCGAAACTGCAAACGCCAACCAGTACGTCCTCGATCAGACTCTTTTCTTAAACTTGCCATCGCAGCACCTCCTACGAATCACCCACAAGAAAACCAACGGCAACCACCGGGTGAACAGTGGCTTTCGGGTGTACAGCCCTAGCCGTTAGCTGAATCAGGAATACCCACTGCGGGACCTCCCGTCAAACAACACACACAAACAGAAACGCTAAAAGCAGCTCAGGCACCTAACCTAAAAGCAGCATCGCCACTACGGCTGAGTACAAGCAAAGCCACACCAAAACGTCATCGAAAGCCATCGTCACCACTCCTGAACGAACACTCACAACTCGGGACCGCCCACAGTGATGCATCGCGTCATAACCACCGCTTCCGTCTCAAATTGAGACGCTATTGCGCATTGATTGCATTTGCATCCGTTATGCACCTGCAGCCAATATGCATCACGTGGAATGCCCCTGATCGCGTGAGGATGCCCCAGGTGGCCTCGAATCGTCCACGACGACCGTTCGTTCGACCGAGATCGCTCTAAGTCCGTACGATCGCAATGCGGCTTTGAGGAAGGCTTTTAAGCATCGCACTGCCGCGTCGTCATCCTGGCCGCGCTCCGGTCGTAGGATGACTGTGAACGAGTCTTGCTTAGGTCCGATACCTTTTGAAGTCACGATTGTTCCTCCCTGTCGATCACGAATGTCTGTACGTCCCTTAAAGGGGCCGTACAAACAAAGCCGTATGACGCTCGAATGTCCAAACATTCGGCCATACATTCGCGCAGACATTCATGCTCAGAGATTGGCATCGGTGAGCCTCCATCCGTCGGTGCGTTTGCTTCCGTTCCGCGATTTCATTCGACGGAGAATCACTTGCTCGCCCAGAAGCATCATGCCACGTCGGACGCGCCCATCACCAAATCCAGTCAGATTTCGAAGTCGGCTGATAGTCACCGCCTTTGTGGGAGAAAGCAGAGTGACGAGACGTTCGGTTGTCTCCGTGTCAGTACGCTGTTGCTTCGCCTCTTGCCCGTTCTTGCGGCCTTTGACCTCCGGTTCGATCATCGACGGCAACCACACCGGAAACTCGAACCGGATAGTCTGGGCGTTCGGTGCCGGAAACGAGCGTGTTACCGCCTCCAACACCGCACACGACTCCAACTCGTGCTCGCGCAAGACTAAGTGAGTGTCCGCAGCGCGACTAATCGCACCCGCACCACTCCCCACATCAGTCACGCCTTTCGACGATTGATCGCCCTTAGTTGTATGGTGAATGATCACCACTGACGCGCCAGTCTGACGAGCAAGTGCATCGACCGTGTTGTAAACGTGCATCATCTGGGCGTTGTCACTCTCGGAAGTCCCCGCCGGAATTAACCGATAAAGTGCATCCAAAACAATGACGTCGTACACGCCACAAGCAACAGCGGAAGCTATCTGGCCAGTCAAACGCAGAACATCCATTTGACACCCACGAAGTGCCAACACATCCACCATGGAAGGGTCACCATTGGTCACCTCCAGAACACGACGCAAACGACTAGCTAACGTCTCAGCATGCAGCTCAGCATCCACGACCAGTACACGCCCAAGGGTAGTCGGAAACCCCAACCATTCTGCACCCTTGCTGATAGCCGAAGCCATACCGTGAACCAACCACGATTTCCCTACCTTGGGTGCAGCGATGACGTTCATCGTTTCCCCACGTCGCAGCAACCCGTCGATGATTGCTTCACGGTGATTCGGGTGTCTATCTAAAAGCACTGTGGCGCTGACAATTGGCAACCCACTCGAAGCCGAAGGTGACTCACCATCTAAATCTTCGATCGGCGGAAACTCGAAACCCTCGGGCACCTGTAGCAGTGCGGGATAGAGTTGACGCCATCGCCGTACCGCCTCGGGTCCGTTGAATGGCTCCAATGCATTTTGATGAATTTTGCATCGGTGATGGTGACCGTTCACAACAATACGTCCACCCTTCTCATCGAGTGTCATTCCATCGACGATCGCTGCGTCGAGCACTGCATCCAGGCTATTACTACTGGGCATCGTTCCAACCCCCTGTCGCCAGCGACTCGATGACCGCACGAGGCTGGTACATCCGCC
>JBBSJZ010000412.1:0-5751 GCA_038256795.1 Pirellulales bacterium
GGTAGCGATCGTCAGTGCAGATTAACGCGGCCAACTGTGCACCCGCGGAGTGACCGCCCACAAAAATATGCTCTGGGTCGCCGCCATATTGCGAGATGTTTTTGTGGACCCAACCCAATGACGCAGCGACATCATCAATCAGCTCCTCCATCGGCACTTCGGGCAGCAGTCGATAATTAATTGAAACAAAGATGAAGCCTCGCTCGGTTAACACTTTGGGCTTGAGTGCAACATCGCTCTTGTCACCCGCCTGCCAGCCACCACCGTGAATCCAAAACATCACAGGCAAGTTCTTGGCGCTTACCGCTTCGGGGGTGTAGATGTCGAGGACTTGACGCCCGTGGCCGTTTTCAATGTAGGGAACATCGGATGTCAACTTCTGAGCCATGGCAATGTTGTCAATAAGTAGCAACGGGAGAGCTAGCGCGATCGTGACGAGAGTGCGATTCATGACAGGATTCTCGGGGGTAAAACGTGCAACGGATTCGAGTAACACTTAGTTTTCGCAGCAAACTGTAGCATCCGGTGCTCAAGGAAAGTTTCTCCGCGAAAGGAGTGGCACAAGTTCAGGTCACAGGTTATCGGAGAGCGACATCCGTCGGGAGTTGGTTTCTGGTAGAATCTCAGGAGAACTCGTGTCAGCGAGAGACATCCGTAGGCTGGACCAGAGAAGCTGACCGCTTTCAGCGTACTTGAGCGTGGTGCTCCAGCGTCGCCAATTTTCGCCCCTTTTCCAGCTTAGGACTGATCACCACCATGGCTCAGCATAACTCCATTGCAACACTCGGTTCGAGACGATTTGCTGCGGCGGCGATGTTGTTCTTGACATTCCATCTTGCTTGCCCGGTCGCTGATGGACAGGTCAACGAAAGAACCAAGAAGGTGCTCGCCGATCGCACTAAAATCACGGCGGAGGGTTTTTGGATTTATAACGACATGAATGAGGCATTCGCGCAGGCTCGCGTGAGCGGCAAGCCGATCCTCGTGGTGCTGCGCTGCTTGCCTTGCGAAGAGTGCGTCAAGTTGGATGACGAAGTTGTGGATCAGGATCCAGTCATTCGGCCGTTGCTTGAGAAATTCGTCTGCGTTCGTGTCGTTTCAACCAACGGGCTCGACCTCTCATTGTTTCAATTCGACACCGACCAATCGTTCGCCGTCTTCATGCTGCGTGACGAGAAAACGATCTACGGTCGCTTCGGAACAAGATCTCACCGCACCGAATGGTTGGGCGACGTTTCACTGGCCGGGTTCGCTGAAGCATTGAGCGGTGCCTTGGAATTGCATCAGAGCTGGCCTCGTGAAAAAGACGCATTGGTTGCGAAGGTCGGAGAATCGCCGCAGTATGCTCGCCCTGAATTATTCCCGTCCTTGAAACAGCAATATGCCTACACCTCGAAACTCAATTACGAAGGGGACGTCGTTAAAAGCTGCATTCACTGTCACCAGATCGGAGATGCCATCCGGGATGAGTTCCGCGGTGCAGGCGAGCCGATTCCAGAACGGGTTCTGTATCCGTATCCGCATCCCAAGTCGATCGGTTTGGTGCATGATCCCAAGACTCGCGGTACGGTTCTCAGCGTGCTGAAAGATTCTCCGTCTGAGAGCAGCGGACTGGTGGGCGGTGACAAGATTCTTCGAATGCAGGGCCAACCCATTCTCTCCATCGCTGATATTCAGTGGGTTTTGCATAACGCTTCCCCGCAGGGTGAAACAATCAAGTTGGTCGTTCAACGCGACAATGCCGAACGAATCATTGACTTGACGCTTACTGAGGGCTGGCGCCAGCGAGATGACATTTCCTGGCGCGCCAGCACATGGGGTCTGCGACGAATGGCGACCGGCGGTTTACGACTCGAACCGTTAAATGCTGAGGATCGCGCGTCGCTGACATTTGACCCTGGTCCGTCAGCGATGAGGATAAAAAGTGTTGGCCAATATGGTCCGCACGCCGCAGCCAAGAAAGCAGGATTTGAGGTGGGCGACATCGTGACGGACATCGATGGAAGAACAGATATTCGAAATGAAACGGATCTGTTGAGGTATGGCGTCACGGAGAGGAAAGCGGGCGACAACGTCGCCATCACGATTTATCGCGGAAGCGAAAAGAAAGTTTTGATGCTGCCCATGCAGAAATAGATTTTCAGTGATGATTGACGTGGCCCGCTCGCAGTTTTCGCTTGACCGCCGCAAACACTTCTGGATCGATGATCCCTTCGTGTTCACCTTCGTAGAACGGTTTGGGTTAGGTGACTCTGCCGAGGTGAATTCGATTGGTTGACAAGAAATGACGTGTGTTGTTATGACGTGTGTTGTTTACGAGTGGCGTGCCGCCGAGATGCTTTTCGCTACGTGTTCTTTTACTGTGTTGTACTTGAGTCCAAACCACGACAAACCCGGATGGACCGTTACATCCCGCCCTGGGCACGCGACGTGCGCCGTCTCGCTGCGTCACTGGCCTACTCGTCTTTCATGATGAATGTCAACCTGGGGCCCGTCACGCTGCAGGGTCTTGTGGCATCGGCGTTGAGCAATGAGATGCAATGAACGCGTTTTTTGGCAATGCGATGAGCCACGAGCAGGCGATCAACCTCCGAGTCACGATCACGCTGATTGAAATGATTGCCGCGATCAGTTCAGGAATCTCATTCGCGGGCACGTCCGCCGTTACCGCAGTCGCCGCGTTCGATTCATTTTTCCTGTTCGAAACGCTCTCGCCGGCGATGCTCCTCGGCAGGATCGACCGTGCATCTTCGTGAGTCTGGCTGCCGAGGATGACGGATTATCCGTCACTACCTCCATGTATCCATTCCCTCTTTCCAGAATTCATCGGTCTCCGCTTGAGTTGATTCAATGTCCAAGGCGATGATGATCGATAGCGTTAGCAAGGGATTGGCTGCCTGGACCTCTAGGTAGCTGTTTGAATTTGTAATTACTTGAGCATCGGAGGCTTGCTGTCACATTGGTTGGCAAAAGGCTATCGTTTTGCGCAGTTCAAAGTTCAAGTGCATTCCCATTGCAGTCCTGCTGGCTTTCCTTGGTGCGGCGAGCGGTTGCCACACAAGTCGATGGCACGGGCCCGCATTGGCCCGACCTATCGCCGGGATCACCGAGGGCAACTCGCCTAATTTGCTCGCCGCGGAATCAGCATACTACGCTGCCAACCGACTAGAATCTGCGGGCGACGAAGGCTGCGTTGACGCCTATTTCGAAGTTGCGAAGTCAAGTTGGTTTGAAGTTCGAAACACGATGGGATTGGTCGATGCGACTTCTGTTCGCGCCTCGCAACTCTATCACTCCAGTCTGGCGAAGCTGATCTGGACTGGAAAGCGATTTGATCGACTCGATCCGGTTCATGGACTTTCACTTCATGGCTTGCATGGCAGTGATCATGTCGCGATTCAATACCAAGGATTCGTTTGGCAGCCCGGGGACTTTAACGACTTTATTCTTGTGGGTGACTATTCGAGCGATAAGTTACTCACCACCTATCGAAGTCCCGGACTCGGTGTTCCGTTACTGGTGATTCGAAAGCGAGAATTCGACGAGCCCATGCGGCGCCGAGAACAGCTGTTCCCAGCTACCGTCGTGCTGCGATCAGAACCTGATCAGTCATTCACCCTTGATTTCTGCGATCCGATCCGAGTCGCTGGAATTGACATCGGTGATCAGACAGTGGCCATTTCTCGAGATTTGTCAGCACCCTTTGCATACCGTGCGGCTAAAAACGGCAATTCCGCCTTGCAAGCGTTTCGGCTTCCAAGTTCGACCGGCGATGATGATGGTCTCTATGCGATTGAGCCCTATCAGCCAGGCAAGATTCCCATCATCTTTGTCCACGGACTTCTTTCTGATCCGACGACGTGGATTGCCATGGCCAATGAGTTGCGAGTAAGGCCTGACATCCTTGAGCAGTATCAGTTCTGGGCGTTCGAGTATCCCACTGGCGAACCGTTCGTTCGATCGGCACTCACGCTGCGTGAAGAACTGGCGGAATCCATTCGTATCTTTGACCCGAATGGACAAGATCCAGCGTTGTCCAACATGGTTGTGATTGGCCACAGCATGGGAGGACTTGTTGCCAAGCTGCAGATCACTACAAGCCACCACTCTCTGTGGAATGCAATAGCGAATCGACCTTTTGATCAGATTGCGGGAGCTGATGAGACACTGGACTTGTTGGGTCGTTTGGTGTTCTTTGAACCTCAGCCAGCAATCAAGCGCGTTGTCATGATTGCCACGCCACATGACGGAGCGGAAACGGCGCAACGCCTCGTTGGACGTATTACGTCATTGTTCGTCAAGCAACCTGAGGACCGTCAAGCGTCGCATCAACGTTTAGTAGCCGAAAATCCAGCGGTATTTTCGTCGGAGTTTCGAAAGCGCATTCCGACAAGCATTGACCTGCTGGAACCCGACAGTCCTAGCTTACAAGGAATCAAGCGATTACCAATCGCTTCTTGCGTCGCTCTTCATTCAGTCATTGGATACAACAAAAATCCGTTATGTAAGCCGACGGATGGTGTTGTGTCAGTCGAGAGCGCACGCCATCCCGGCGTCGAATCCGAATTATTTGTCAGCGCTGGGCACACGAAGGTTCAAAGCCACCCAGCGACGATTGAGGAAGTGTTAAGAATCTTGCGATTGCACGCAACCACAAGTCGTCCACGCAATCTCTGAGATGAATGGCACGAACTCAATCTCGCACCGAATGAGTGGTTTTCGACTAGGATTGACACCGTGATCGTTTGACCGGAACGAAATCAAAGTGTGATCGCACCGTCCTCGACCCGATTGCACGAACAGCCACTCCATGCGTCCGATATTCTGCTTCACCGTTACAACCGATTTCGCAAGTGTGCGATCGACGAGAAGGAATTTGATATTCCGGGTCCGTACATTGACGACAAATTGCGAGTGCCGACTCGGTTCGTGGTGTCGGTAGGCCTTTGGAATACGGTCAATGCATTGGCGATGCCCGATTCCTCGTTTTTTTGTTGAGGCATTCACTCCCTGCTACAAGCGTCATCATGGATAACGAAGCCGGATCCATCAATTTAGATGAATTGACTCAATCTGTCAGTTCGCTTTTGGAGCGGGAAAAGCAACGCAGGGCTCGGAGACGCCGAAGGAATCGAATTCGCATTTGCCGTCGTCGCGACAAGATGCGGGCGAGCATCGATCAGCTCAGTCTTTCAATCGAAGTCATTAAATGGTGCATGGTCGCAATCGTGACAGTGATTGCGTTTTCCGTGGTGATCTTGGTGTCGGTTGTTTGGCAAATCGGCAACGAAGCCTAACGAATTAAGGGTGAAGTCGAGCTGATCAAAGAGGAAGCCGAAACCATCGTCCAAAAAATTGAAGTCAGGGCCGACATGCTTCGCGATAAGATCCAACATCCATTGGAATCGATGGGTGGAGCGTATGGAGAAAAGCTGGATAGAAAGGTTGGCAGCCCGCTCGGACTGGAAAATGAATAGGGTTCCTTCGAATTCAAACGCAGGCCAGGAACTTTGGCCTAGACCGCTCGACTGTCGCTACCCGTGATCCAAGCGCAGCCAGCGTCCAAAGTTGTCTCGAGGTTGGTCCCGTGGGACTTTGGCCACTGTCGCGTCGACAATTCCGCATGTGGGAAGGTGTTGGTACGCAATCACCGAAATTTCGCGTTCGAGTCGCTCCCCATTGACGAGTACTCACAATGGACCACAAACCAACAAGGTAACGCGTCGGAGAATGAAGCGATGTTTGGAGCGA
>JBBSJZ010000413.1:0-5735 GCA_038256795.1 Pirellulales bacterium
GACAACGAGCTGCTGGCGAGAATTCTTGGCCCCGTTATCCCCGTGTGTGAAGCGATCAATTTACTCTACACCTTCTCGGCAATCGACAATGCCGGCTGGGGCAGTGGAACCAAGTTGCCACACAACGTGACCTCGCTCTTGGGCGTGATGAATGGAGCCGCGAGCGATTTGCGACCGGGACTGCCTTGGCAAGGCTGCGACATCCACGAACCGGTTCGGATTCTGTTTGTCATTGAGGCTTCCGCCGACGCCATTTTCCGCGTCATGAAAGGCAACGCGTGGGTCGACCGCATCCTCCGGAACGAGTGGGCTCATCTCGCCATCCTTGACTATGAAACCCACCACATGAAGCGGTTCGTGGACGGCAAGTTCATTGATTACGAACCCTCAACCAGGCCCGTACCGCGAGCCCACAGTTCGCTCGAATGGTATCGCGGCCACCGACATCACCTACCCTTTGCAATCATCGATCCAGCATGAGGAACGGTTCGAGGCTCACGCCGAGAATCCTCAGCTCCACTCTCTCCCCACGAAGCGTCGGGAGAGAGAACCGTCGACTTTCCATCACCGCTTAATAGTCCGCTCAATGTTGCTGTTTTTTTTCGAATTGATGGTCGTCGTTAGCCCAGCGATGTTGTTGGTGGTGCTGGGACTGGCGACACTTTTTCGCGTCAAGTTTTCTGAGCAAACGGTGGCCAGATTTTCGCACGGCGCGAGTATTTGCGGTCTCTTTTCAGCCTGTTGCATCCTCACCTACATGCTCGTCATGAATGTGCGCGACGTACCGGTCGAAATGGGTAACTGGGTTACACTCGATCATGTCGCGACTCTTGCTCCCAAGGAGAACGGGGGAGCGACGGCAATCGTTCCCCCAGCTCAAACGACCGAACTCAATGCACCGCAAAACGCGTTCAATTCTTCCGACCTCGAGGGATCGAGCTTCGCCGTTGAGGCGGATTCAGCCTCGAGCACGCACCCGCCGGGGACAGAGTCCAACCACGATGACCCTGCAATTAACGCCGCTCACACGTTTCACTTTCGATTGAAGTTCGTTTTCGATCGATTGAGCATTCCGTTTGTCATCATGTCGCTGGTTTTGTGTGGCGTGATCGGCGTTTTTGCATTCCGCTACATGCACTTGGAGGACGGTTTCAATCGATTTTTCCTGTACTATGCGATATTTCAACTCGGGATGGTGATTTCGTCGCTAGCCGGTACGATCGAAACACTCTTTTTGGGCTGGGAGTTGGTCGGACTATCTTCCGCACTTCTTGTGGCTTTTTTTCATGATCGACCGGCTCCCGTTAAAAACGGTTTGCGAGTTTGGGCGGTGTACCGAATCGCGGACGCCGCTTTCTTGGTCGCTGCATTGACGCTGCATCATTTATCCGGTTCGGGCGACTTCGACGCGATGATGGGGGACGGTGATTGGCCCTTTGGCCAAGCTTCGCTCACTTCATCGCAAGCATTCATGGTGGGGTCATTGTTGTTGATTGCCGCTGCGGGCAAGTCGGCGCTGGTGCCCTTCTCCGGCTGGTTGCCGCGAGCAATGGAAGGCCCCACACCCTCGAGTGCCGTGTTTTATGGCGCGCTCTCCGTTCACCTCGGTGCATTCTTGCTGTTGCGCGTTAGCCCGGTGCTCGAGAAATCACCGACGTTGTGCGCCGGTGTATTCGGATTGGGACTGGTGACGATGATTTACGCCGCGATGGCCGCGCGAGTCCAAACCGATATCAAGAGCGCTCTGTCCTACGCATCGTTGGTACAGGTGAGCATCATCACCATGGAAATCGGCATTGGGCTGAGATACATCCCCTTGATCCATATCATTGGTCACGCATGTGTACGAACGCTGCAATTGGTACGTGCGCCTTCGTTGCTCAAGGATCTTCATGCGATTGAGAACGCGATCGGAGATCGATTGTCCGCGCCGCCTTCGGTTTGGAAGCGATGGTTGCCCCAATGGCTGCGAGATCGAATCTACCGATTCAGCTGGGAGCGCGGCTACCTGGATTCGATGCTCGACGACTTCGTCGTGCGGCCCTTTGTCGATTTCTTTCGATTCTCCAGCCGCTTGGAGAAGCGTTGCACGACATTTATCTCCGGCACTCAATCGAGCGTCGTGGATCTGGACGTGATCGAGAGCGAACGGGAGGTGTCATCTTGACAACCTTTCCCCACGATTGCCGTGGGGAGAAGTGACACAGACAGGAAGTTGTTTTGAGCCGTCGACTACTAGCAAGAATATTTTCCGGACGATCCTTTGATGCTGACCCAGATCCTCATTACTCCCGAACTCAAACTTCCTTGGCTCGAAGCTTCGATCTTGCTACCGCTGCTGGGATCCGTGCTCTGTGGCTTGGCGGTCAATCAGAAGGACTCACAGAAAATCGCGATCTTGTTCAGTGGTCTAACGCTGCTATTCACGATTGGCGAGTGGTATGACTTTAGCTTACTGAACACGTTCCAGGCGCATGACAACGGCGACTTCATTCGCTGGATCCTGGGACGTGATGTGTTCGTGATCGATGAACTCAACGCCCCGCTCTTGCCACTTGCGGCGTTGCTTTACTTACTCACCGTTCTTTCGACGTTGCCGACCAAGCTTGGACGTTTTTCATTCGGAATGACGTTGTTCTCGCAATCGGTCACTTTAGCAACGCTGAGTTGCCATCACCCTTGGGTGATCATTTTGATGCTGACGATTGCCTGTGTCCCGCCCTGGGTCGAACTTCGTCGTCGAGGGGCGTCGACGCGCGTGTTCACGCTGCACATGGGTTTGTCGACCGTGCTATTGGTCACCGGCTTTAGCATGGTGGATCCCGATGCGGGTCCCCAAAGTGCGCCACTGATGGCGACTGCATTGATCACGATGGCAGTGCTGCTTCGCGCCGGCGTGGCGCCGGTGCATTTGTGGATGCCTGATTTATTCGAGCACGCCTCTTTCGGAACTGCGGTGTTGTTTGTCACGCCGATGACGGGAGCGTACGCGGTAATGCATCTCGTGCTGCCCTATGCGCCGTCGTGGGCATTGCAGAGCATCGCGGTGTTGTCATTGTTCACATCCGTTTACGCCGCCGGAATGGCGACGGTGCAAACGGAGTCGAGGCGTTTCTTCTGCTATCTGTTCTTGAGCAATGCATCACTCGTTCTCGCGGGTCTCGAGATCGTAACCACGGTGGGACTAACCGGAGCCCTTTGCGTGTGGTTTTCCGTCGGTATTTCGCTGAGCGGATTTGCACTGACACTGCGCAGCGTCGAAGCGAGAATCGGTCGTATTTCGCTCGATCGTTACCATGGTGTTTATGAACATACACCGACGCTTGCCGGCTTGTTTTTGCTGACGGGGTTGGCGTCGATCGGCTTTCCAGGAACGATCGGTTTCATTGGGATGGAGCTGTTGATAGAGGGCGAGGTGGGCGTGTACCCAGTCGTCGGGCTCGCGGTGGTAGCCGCCGCGACGCTCAATGGGATCGCCATCATGCGCGCTTATTTTTTGATCTTTACCGGCCGAAGATTCCGCACGGCGGCGGTGCTACGCTCCAGTCCCGCCGAGCGATTCGCTGTCGTCCTCCTATCGCTATTGATCATGGGTGGCGGCTTGTGGCCACAACCGGGAGTTTCTTCCCGATATCACGCTGCGGAATCGTTGATGAGAATTCGCAACAAGTCCGAACGCGAAGCGGAATTGGCGAAGAATGCCGAGGAACGTGTGGAGGCGGCGCCGCCGGTTGATGCTGCGCCATTCGATTGAGCACCCACGCACTCGTTTTATCATTGAGCGGCGTGGGAATCGCCGCGCCCGGCTACCGCATCAAGTTAAGTCGCAAAGCCATTCTTTTGTGCTCACGCTTTCGCCTACCCGGTTGAGAGCTGGTCCGGTACGGGAACGATGACCATGACCTTTCGACGGGATACCGGGCGCCGACGCTCGCGCGGTTGGGTATTATCGTGGGATCGGTACTGCTGCCCTCCTCGAACCTACCTCCCCGGATCAATGCCATGTTACGAGCGTGTTTGACTCTTTCCGTGCTCATCTTTGCCAGCACTCTCCAACCGTCACGGTGCCGTGCCGAACTCTCGCTTTCAGCGGTTTTCGGTGATTCGATGGTGCTGCAGCGTGATCGACCGATTCACATTTGGGGGACGACCACTCCAGGAACTGAGGTGAAGGTAACGCTTGCGGCTCAGTCTGCGTCAGCGAAGTCGGACGAGTCCGGCCGATTCGATGTTGAACTGAGTGCGATGCCGGCGGGCGGTCCTCACGAGCTAACGATCGCCGCGGATGAGACTCGCACGATGAAGGACGTGCTCATCGGCGAAGTTTGGTTGTGCAGCGGTCAATCGAATATGCAGTGGCCGGTGGCTGCGGCCAATGATGCGGACTTGGAAACCCTCACCGCTAACTTTCCGAATTTGCGTCTGATCACGGTCCCGAATCTTGGCACCCAAGAGCCGCAAACGAGTTTTGAGGGAAAATGGGAATCGTGTACTCCCAAAACGGCGGCCCAATTCTCGGCGGTCGGTTATTTTTTTGGCCGTCAATTGCACCAAACTCTCGGTGTCCCCGTCGGTTTGATTGACAACGCTTGGGGTGGAAGTTCGTGTGAAGCTTGGGTGAAGCGAGATGCACTCGCGGCCGATGAGAAGTACGCACCGCTGCTCAAACATTGGGATGATCTAGCGGCGAAGAGCAATTTCGATGACCAGCTCGCCAAGTGGCAAGCCAAAATGAATGAGTGGCGCAAGACCAAACAAGGCGACGCGCCGCGGCGACCACAAGATGCTTTGGCCGGACAACATCGCCCGGCCAACCTTTACAATGGTTGCCTCAAACCTGTCATCGGTTACACGATCCGGGGTGCGATTTGGTACCAGGGCGAGAGTAACGCCGGCCGAGCCGAACAATATGGGGAGTTGTTTCCGCTAATGATCCAATCTTGGCGTGATGAGTGGAATCTCGGTGACTTCTCGTTCTACTGGGTCCAACTCGCCGACTTCATGCAAGAAAAATCGGAACCCGGCGATAGCAGTTGGGCGGAACTTCGTGAGGCCCAAACGAAGACGATGACTCAGTTGCCGGGAACCGGCGAGGCCGTGATCTTGAACTTGGGCGAAGCGTCCGACATTCACCCCAAGAATAAACAAGACGTCGGCAAGCGATTAGCACGTTGGGCTTTGGCCAAGGATTATGGTTATGAAGTGCCCTACCACAGTCCGACTTTTTCAGCGATGGAGGTCAAAGAGGGACATGCGGTGTTGACCTTTGACCATGTGGGCGGCGGCTTGGACACGTTCGACGTGACATCACCGCTGGGGTTCACCATCGCGGCTGAAGATAAAAAGTTCGTCCGCGCCGAAGCAAAGATCATCGACAAGACACATGTCGAAGTGTGGAGTGACGAGGTCGCGTCGCCGGTCTCAGTTCGCTACGCCTGGGCCGATAATCCCATATGCAATCTGCAAAGTACCGATGGTTTACCTGCGACCCCATTTCGCAGCGACGATTGGCCGGGTGTGACGGCGGGCAAGGTCGCGCCGTAAGCACACATAGTCGAATCACTTCGCAGAATCGCTTTCCACGCAAGCGAGTCTTTCCTCCGACTCGCAAGCGACACCGGCTACCAGCTACGACCGCTATCAGCGGTCGCCCAGGGCAAGAAGAACCACCATGAATCGCTGGATTAACATCGGATTAATTCTGGCAATCACTGTCGGGCTCGTTCAATGGGTCC
>JBBSJZ010000414.1:0-5730 GCA_038256795.1 Pirellulales bacterium
CACCGCGACTTGGCCTGGGGTTTGGCTATAGAGGATCTCGTAAGCGCCGAGGCGTAGCACGTTGCGATCCGTGACCGGCATCCGCGGCAACGTCCAATGCGTGGCGAGCCGGGACAGCAATTTATCGATTTCGCGGCGGTGCTCGAGGGTGCCAACCAGCAATTCATTGGCAAAATCCGTCAACGCCTTGCGGCCTTGCAAACGCGAGCGAATGAACGCTCGTGCGGACTCCGCATCACGACTCGGATTGATGTCCGCTTCGTACAACAATTGCAGCACGATCTCGCGTGCTCGACGGCGAGTGGACATAGCGACTAATCAAACAAAAGAAAGATCAAGGTGAAACATCAAGGACGTGATTCTACGCAGCCATCACCCGAGCGCCGATCCGGCAACCCGCAGCCTTCTGGCGAAACTCCGGCTACTGGCGAAACCCGGGCTACTGGCGAAACCCGAGCGGGTCGCCGCGATGCCGGATTTTTTCGCTGAGTCGGAGCATCTCCAGCACCGCCTCGGCGGCTTCGTGGCCTTTGTTGCCGACCGCGCCGCCGCTGCGATTGATCGCCTGTTCGAGCGTGTTGCAGGTCAATAATCCGAATCCGATCGGTCGACCGGTTTCCACGCCCAATTGCATCAATGACAAGCTCACGGCGCGGTTGATGTGCTCGTCGTGCGTGGTTTCGCCACGGATCACGGCGCCGAGTGCGAGTGCGGCGATCACATCGTGCTGGTCGATCATTTGACGCACACCAAGTGACAACTCCCAAGCCCCGGGGACGCGAACAACCGGTACCCGATCATCCTTGAACCCCGCTGCAGCTAAGGTCTGGAGTGCCGCTTCGACGAGCGAATTGCAAATGCCGGCGTTGTACCGGCTGGCCACGATCGCGATTCGACCCTTGGGCAAGTCGCCATCGATGCCGATGATTTCGTTACCGCTCGTCTCATTCGACATCTTTCAATCCCATCAAAAATTCGACGTTGTTCTGTGTCTTTCGCAATTGCTTGAGCAACGTTTCCATCGCTTCAGCCGGCGGCAACTCGGCGAGCGCTCGCCGCAGCAGCGAGATGCGGCGATGCTCCTCGGGATCCATCAACATCTCTTCGCGGCGAGTTCCGCTGCTCGAGATATCGATCGCTGGCCAGACGCGTCGATCGACGAGGGCGCGATCGAGCACGATTTCGAGGTTACCCGTCCCTTTAAATTCTTCAAAGATGACATCGTCCATGCGGCTACCCGTTTCCACCAGCGCGGTCGCCAGGATCGTGAGTGAACCGCCTTCTTCGACTTTTCGAGCAGATCCGAAGAGGGCTTTGGGTTTCTGCAGGGCGCCAGAATCAATGCCTCCGGAGAGCAGCTTTCCGGTCGTTTCGCCGTCGCTGTTGTGGGCCCTCGCGAGCCGCGTGATCGAGTCCAAGAAAATGATCACGTCGGTTCCCGACTCGACCATACGCTTGGCCTTTTCGATCACCATTTGGGCGACTTGGATGTGCCGCTGGGCCGGTTCATCAAACGTGCTGCTAATCACTTCGCACTGGGGTCCGCGGACCTCCCGTTCCATGTCCGTGACCTCTTCGGGACGCTCGTCGATGAGCAACACGAAAACGTAGCACTCGGGGTAGTTGGTGAGCACGGCGCGAGCGAGTTGCTGCATCAAGACGGTCTTACCCGCACGGGGTGGGCTGACGATCAAGCCGCGTTGCCCGAAGCCGATCGGCGTGAGCATGTCGACCACGCGAGTGCTGTACTCGTCGCTGCGATGCTCCATCATGATCCGCTTGTTCGGGTGCAGCGGAGTCAATTCATCGAATGGCACCTGCTGCTGCCGCTGCATCGGATCATGCCGATTGATGGCTTCGATCCGCAACAGTGCAAAGTAACGTTCGTTTTCTTTGGGGGGGCGGATTTGGCCGGCGACGTGGCTGCCCGTTTGCAAGCCGAAGCGTCGGATCTGGCTCGGCGATACATAGATATCATCGGGACACGAGAGGTAGTGGTACTCGGCACTCCGCAGAAACCCGAAACCGTCGGGCAAGATTTCCAGCGTCCCTTCGCCATACATCAACCCGTTAGCACGCATCCGCGCCTTGAGAATGCGGAAGATCAATTCTTGCTTGACGAGTCCCTCGACGTCATCGATGCCCTCCTCACTCGCGAGCAGCATCAACGCCTCGTGCGAAGTCAATTGGAGTTGGGCAATATTGAGCTGAGGACCATCGGAACCGCCGGCCACTGGGATGCCGACACGCAAGCCCGCCTTGTTGGCCTCACTGACAATTTCTTCAGGTAACGATAGAGGATCGCGCTCGGCATCGAGCTCGCGAATCCGATCATCGGTTTCTTTGTCGGGGTGTCTCGGACGATTTTGATTCTGGCGATAGTCGCGATACTCACGCGGGCCGTTGGAGCGGCCGCTACCGCCGCCTTGATTGTTGTCTCGCGGACGCGAAGGACGATTAGGTTGCATGACTTGGGTCCGTTGATGGGCAACGGCTTCTGGAAAGAAAAGGATGGTTGGGAAGGGAGAAGCGAGCGGGAAGGTGTGTCAACAATCGAGGTGGTTGGAGGGTATGGTGCTGTCAACGACTCGTGACGATAGCTCTGTGTACCAAACGACGAGCTCTGCTCGCAGTGAACCTAATTCGCCGTCGTTGGTGAACACCTTGGTACTCAACCGTTTCTTTTCGACGATTGACCACTGGTTCTTTTCTCGCCGCCGGACTTCACCATCGTCCCAGCCACGAGCTCTCGTTCGGTCCAAACGAATCGCTTCGCTCGCATCGACGCATACGATCTCGTCGCACCAAAGATCCCAACCCGCCTCAAACAAGAGAGGGATGTCGAGGACGACCACGGCCCCGTTCGGATTGGATTTGAATGCTTGACGAAGTCGCGAGGTGATGAGCTGGCGTGTCCGCGGATGGATCACCGACTCCAAGTATCTTAGATGCCCGCGGCTACGATCGTCATCCCCGAAAACCAGGGAAGCCATCTTGCTGCGGTCAATACGGCCACCATCACCCAAGATCTCCTGGCCAAAGTACACGCTCAATTGCGAATGCACGTCTTCGGTTTCCAAAACCTCACGAGCGACAAGATCGGCGTTGATCCAGGTGCCGCCTTGCTCCGCTAAGATCCCAGCAGCGGTAGATTTACCACCCGCAGGCGAGCCGACGATGCCAACAACAATCATGGGGAACGAGTGGGGAAGCGCGGAGGAGGCCGAACCTCGAAGGGGATGACAGATAAGATTTAAGGGGATTCAGAATGCCGCTGGGAAACTTGAATATTTTTCCGATTCTTAACGCTTCACTCGCCTAGGGGCGGCGGTTTTCGGGTAGATACAGAAACGCGTTGCAATTGGGGCAGCGGACGAGTTGGGATAATTGCAATCGATCTCGCATCTGTGTCGTGAGAGTTTGGAAGCAACCGCCGCAAGACTCACCGTCGATGGGTGCCAAACCCTCTTCGCCCTTCGCGTCGACGACCCGTTGGTAATCTTTTCGGACGGCCGCCGGGATCCCCGTCTCCCTTTCCGCCAATTCGCTTTCGACCCGCGCGAGCTCGGAACTGAGCCTCGTCATTCGCTCGGCCACCTCGTCGCTACGGGTTTCATGGTCGGCTTGCTGTTTCGTGTGTTCGGCTTGGGCGGCGGCCAATTGCTCGGCGGTCACATCGAGTTGCTCGAGTGCCTCGAAGATTTCGTCGGAGAGAACTTCGTTGGCTTGCTCATCCGCCGCGATCTGTTCCTTGAGCAGGTTGAATTCTTTGTTGCTGCCAGCGATGTTGAGTTTTCCCTGCAATTCCTTGACGCGATTCTCACGCTGCTTGAGATTGAGTTGCTTCTCGTCCGCCGCCATCTTCTGCTTTTTCTGCAGCGTTTTAGCTGACTCGACCGCTTCGGCGGCGGCCGCGACGAGTCCTTCCCCAGCCTTGAGTTGCCGTGGGCCACGCGCGAGTTGGCCACGCAAGTCAGTCAACTGACGGTGGATTCGATGCAGCGAGCGAAGGAGTTCGGCGCTGATTTCGACGGAGGTGTCGCGGGACATAGACGCTGGGGCCGATTGTGGGATGCTGGACGAGAACGCATGCGCTGGAGGCGGCGGGAAACCCGCCGCCATCGCACGTCCAACATCGACCCGCTGGGGGCGAGCGTCAAGCCACCTTCACAAACGCCGCCAATCGGTCGCTTCGCGATGGGCTTTGCAGCTTCGCGACGGCCTTGGCTTCGATCTGACGAACACGCTCTCGCGTGACCTTGAAAATCCGGCCGCACTCTTCGAGCGTGTAGCTGTATCCGTCCACCAATCCGTATCGCAAGCGAATGATTTCACGCTCGCGATACGTCAGGGTTTGCAGCAGCTCGTCGATCTTGCCCCGCAGCATGCCACTGGCCGCCGTTCGCACCGGATTCTCGTTGCTGGTGTCCTCTATGAACTCGCCGAAACTACTATCCTCGCCCTCGCCCACCGGACGATCGAGGCTGACCGGATGGCGACCAATGTCCATCACGCGGCGGACCTCTTCGAGCGACACTTCGGTCGATTCTGAAATCTCTTCGTAAGTGGGCTCGCGGCGAAGCTCCTGGGTCAATCGTTTTTGTGCCTGACGCAACTTGCTAAGCACGTCGATCATGTGAACGGGAATACGAATCGTGCGAGCTTGATCCGCGATCGCTCGGGTGATCGCCTGACGAATCCACCAAGTCGCATAGGTGCTGAATTTGAACCCGCGACGATACTCGTACTTGTCGACCGCTCGCATCAGTCCCGTGTTGCCCTCTTGGATCAAATCCAAGAACGACAAGCCGCGGTTTCGGTACTTTTTGGCGATCGAGACGACCAATCGTAAATTGCCACTGGAGAGTTGACGCTTGGTGGCTTCGTACTCTTCAAAGAAACGGCGGGCGCGGACAACCCGATTGGCGAGACTCGTCGGACTCTCTTGCGTCACCAGCATCAGCTCGCGAAGTTCTTGACGCAAATCGGAGGCTTCATCACGGCTGAGGGCGTCGTGACCGAGCTCACTCAAGCGAGTGCGGATGTAGTTCATCCGGCCCGAGATTTCTTCGAGCTGTTTGAGCAGGGGGGTGACGCGGCGACTGCGTAGCGACAACTCTTCGACGAGTTGCAATGCCTTGCGGCGACGGCGGATGAAACGGCGACGCACTTCCGTCTTGAGGCGTGGTGACGTGCTGCGGCGAACGAGCATGTCGAAATCGTGCTTGTTTTGGTCGATCAAGATCGTCAGCGTTCGCAAGTTGTGGGGCATGCGAGCGGTGATCTGTTCCTTGGTCAATCGTTCCGTGAGCGACACTTTGATGGTGCGATCAAATGGCAGCTCGGCTTGATGGACACGCTTCAACGTGTCAACCGTCGATCGCAAGGCAAAATCGCTCTCGAGCAACATGCGACGAAATTGTTTGCGGGTGATTTCGATCTTCTTGGCGAGCGAGATTTCCTCTTCGCGTGAGAGCAAAGGGATCTCCGCCATCTGGCTCAAGTACATGCGAATCGGATCGTCGCTCGCCTTGGGCAACTCGCTCGCGGGGACGAGGGGCACGTCGTCGGCCTCGTCTTCGAACGCATCGGAATCGACGGCCTCCGAAGTCCGTCGCATGCCGGACACGCTAGACTCGGCGCTACGAACCGTCGGTTGGATTTTTTTCTTTGCCGAAGCTTCGATCAATCGAATACCGCGACGCTCGAGCGCCAGCAGCAACTTGTCGA
>JBBSJZ010000415.1:0-5722 GCA_038256795.1 Pirellulales bacterium
ATCGCGAACGGCTCGACCATCTGTTCGAGCGACAATCCCGTGTTTGCGGTAGCCGTTGCCATGATCGCAGCGAGAGAAGTCTCGAAACTCGGACTCGTTCGTGAGATGGCTCGTGGCTTATTGACCGTTGCGATCGGAGGCAACGCTTCCGCTTCCGCTTCCGTGCACCGCATCGGCACGGTGTCGTGCGACCCGAAGAAGCACCAGTCGGCGCTCGCAAGCTTCACCCCGCTGCCGCCATCGAACTCGCCGGCACGAGTGACGGCGGCAGTCGCCAGTGGTCCGACCACGATGGATACCGTGAGTGCCAAGCGTCGGAGGAATTGTGTCAATCGGATCGTCATAAAAGCGTTCCTGGAACAGCCTCAACATCGGACCTTGAGCAAGCAATGAAATCGTTTGCCACTGGACGTCGGGCGTAGGCGGGTCTGGCGGGGTAGGAGCGAGATAGGTATCCCGAGTAGCGGGGTGATACTGAGCCTATCGGCGACTTTTCCACCTTGGCTTGCCTTAGCGTCTGGGAAACCCGCAGCGAATGTCAGCGAGCGTTCGGATCGTAACGAATCCAGCGGCTAGGTGCCGCATCGCCGCGAGCGAAGCGGTCGAGTGGTGATGGCTCGTGTCGTCGCGACTCGCTAGAGCTCTCCTCGGCGATGACGCGTGTCATTAACCCGTTGTCAATCAAGACACGGTTTAACCGAAAACGTCGACGAGGCGGCGCGATGTGCTGATCAAACGCGAACGGTGCTGCATCACCCAGCTCAATGCAAACAGCGATCCGTGCCGGCGATTTCAAAGCGTCCAACAACGCCTCGAGATTAACGGATTGGAAGTGGTCGCTGGAGAAGCGGTGGAGCGAGCTACCCGGTCGAAGTCATCTCAGCGATAGCATCGAACTAGAATTTTTGAGCACCGCAGCATCGAACGCCAGGCGTTACTGAATGGATTCCGCGTCCTGGGCGGATATTTCGCCGACGACCAACCCTGGAAGGCCTGACCAGGGTGTTGCACCGCTTTCTGCAACATGTCCTTCGTCGGTTGTTCGACCGTGATGCGGTCGCAAAGGGTAGCCGTTGAGCCAACGCACCTAACCCACGAAAGAGGCTAAGCCGACGGCTTCAAGACCACGCCGTAGATTTCCACGGTCTTGCCATTGTCGTCGAAGATCGGTTGGCCGCGGACGACCAACGGTTGATAGCTGCCGAACGGCATTTTATGACGCAGGGTGAGTTCGTAGGCGGCACCGGTTTCGATGGATGTGGCGAGGGCATCCTCGAACATGGCGGCATCATCGGGATGCAGCAAACTGCGGTACACTTCGGCGCTCGGTATCAAATCACCACCCCGTGATAGCCGCAAGATTTGATACATTTCGTCACTCCAGTTGACCTCACCGGTCTCGAGGTCAAACGACCAAGTGCCCAAGCCCGCGAGTCGTTGCAAGTCGCGGAGCCGTTGGCGACTTCGCTGCAAATTATTCTCTGCCTCTTTCCGCGGTGAGATGTCGCGGATCGTGGAAACGACGAGTTCATCACCATCGACACGTGTCGCCCGACCGCTAATCAGCGTGTAAATTTTGCGACCGTTTTTGTGCAGCAAGGGTGTCTCAAAGTTGTCGACGAGACCCTCACCGCGCAATCGCTCGACGAACTCCTGGCGGCGCTGCGGGCACGCCCAGATGTTCATCTCGGACATTTTATGACCGACGATCTCGTCGTCACGATAGCCCAACATTTGATTGAACATATCGTTGCACTCGATCACGATTCCCGTCGTCAACTGAGTCAGCAATCCGGCCTCGGGGGAGTGCATGAACAGGGTCGAGTAGCGTGATTCCAAACGTCCATTGCGGTTACGCTGGTCACGCAGCCGGCGAATTCTCGCGGCCGCTTCGCTACCGCCTTCGCCCGCACCGTCGAATAGTGCCAAGGACATATCCAAATCGCCCTGGGAGGCGGCGCTGCGGGCAAAGTCGAGTTGCAAGCGTTTGATGGCGTCGTGTGCCCGTTTGTTCTCGGGCCACACTTCGATGGCTTCACGCAGCAACGCGTCGGCGACCCGAAAACTCTCGTAGTGGTTATCGGCGGAGCTGCTTTCCAGCCGCTTCATCGCCCTTCGCACCAAGCGAGCACTCTCTTCATGTTGACGTTGGTCATCGAGGGCTTGGACCATCTCGTCGACTGTGGCGAAACGATCTTCCGGTCGCGTCGACATCGCCGTCAAAGCGATGTCCATCAACTCGCCTTCCACGCGCGTCGGACGGATTTCGTTCTGTGCGGCGGCGTGAATGCAAACGAGCAAGTTGTCGCCATGGTGCGGCGGGTAGCCGGTCAAGATATGAAACAGCACGGCGCCGAGCAGATAGACGTCGGTGTGCAATCCGATCGCGGCGGTGTCACCCATCGCCAGCTCCGGAGCCATGTAGGCGGGTGTGCCACCGATGCTCGAATCCGTTGGTGGGGCGAGTTCATTGCCACTGTGGCTGACCGCGAGTCCCCAGTCAGCGACGAGCACCTCGCCGAATCGACCGAGCATCACGTTCTCAGGCTTGATGTCGCGATGGATCAATCCTCGCGAGTGGGCGTAGCGGATCGCGTCGGCGACGCGCGACAGCGTCTCCAAGTTCTCGGCGAGAGACATATCCGCGATGCGACGATCCCAACTCGTGCCGTCAATCCGCTTCATCGAGTAGAACAATCCGCCACTTTCGTCGACACACAATTCATGCAATGCGATGACGTTGGGGTGATCCAAGCCACCGATCACTCGCGCCTCGGTGAGGAATCGATGCCGCGATTGCGGGTCGAGTGAAAGTTCATCTCGGAGCACCTTGACCGCGACTTCCCGATCAATGGCTCGTTGATGTGCTTGATAAACAATCCCGGTCCCGCCGCTGCCGAGCTTGCCGACAAACCGATAATCCGTGTCGGTTCGTTTCGGATCACCCAGCATCTCGACATGACGTTGGGGTACGAAACCGAGATCGCCGGGAGTCGTCGGAACCATGGACTCGAACGGAAGATCGACCGTATCCGCCTGCATCGCGTCGATCCGCAAGCTGGGATGATCGAGCATCGCTCGATTGAGCTGGACGGAAAGCGTCAACGTCTTGGAATCGATGGGCAGGGTGGCGAGTCGCCGCTCGAGCCTTTCACTGGACTGGATCGTCTTGAGCAACGTCATGGGGGCGGTAATGGAGGTCATAGGGGTGCCCGACGACTTCGCTCGAAGTGTGTTTTAAGGAATGATCGTAAGCCATCATGCCGGACGTGTTTCGAGTCCGTTAGGTTCAATGTAATCCGAACTTCATTCTCGTCGTGAAATTCGACGGGGCCGTCCAATTGCAATTCATTCAATTGCTCGAGATCTACCGCGTCGGGCGGTCCGGCAAGCGTGACCATCAACGATTGAGTGCTCTTGGTGCGGACCTCGGCCCACGGCTGATCCTTGCCACCCGCCGACACCATCACTCTATCGGGTGAGTCAAATGCGAGTGAATCGTCACCGGCGACCTGCTGCATTAACGTCAAGATTTGGTCGACGATCTCCAACGGCCAGTCGGGCTTTTGGTCTCGAGGGAATCCCTTACCGAGCGAGTGCCATTTTCTCCCCAACGCCTTCCAAGGATCGAGAACAACCTCTTGCGTGGACGGTGCCGATTCGGCAACTCGCATCAGCGGCTCGACATGGCGGGTAACGTAAGTCTTTTCCGGAGCCGTGACCGGTGGCAATCGAGCCTCAATGACTCGCTCCTCCTCGAACGAAGCATTGGCGAGTGCCTCGGCCAAGAATGGTGCGGTCGCGGAGACGAGCTCGCCGCTATCGACGACTGTCTTGCGGCCCCGCTTCGGCTTCGCCGGGGCGGTCGCGGCCAACCCCTCGGGGGTCCCGGCATAGACGAGTTGACCCCCATGCACGCCAGCGCCCGGGCCCATGTCGATGACCCAGTCGGCACATTTAATGACATCGAGATTATGTTCGATGACCACGATCGTGTTGCCGTGGTCGACGAGGCGCTGCATCACGCCGAGCAGCCGTACAATGTCGTTGAAGTGCAATCCGGTTGTCGGCTCATCGAGCAAGTACAACGTCGATGCGGTCATCGGCCGCGCCAGCTCGGCCGCCAATTTGACCCGCTGGGCTTCACCGCCCGAAAGCGTCGGAGCGGATTGTCCGAGGGTCACGTATTCGAGGCCGACGTCACAAAGGGTTTGCAAGATGTGCGAGATTTTGGTTTGCTCGGTGAACAACTCGAGGGCGTCACCGCACTGCATCTCCAACACGTCCGCGATCGAGCTGCCGTGAAACTTCACTTCCAACACATCATCGCGATAGCGTTTGCCGTTGCACTCTTCGCACGTGACCCAAACATCAGGCAGGAAGTGCATTTCGATCTTACGCTGGCCCGTCCCCTCGCACGATTCACAACGGCCCGCCGCGACATTGAACGAGAATGTTCGCGCGTTGAAACGACGCGTTTGCGATTCGGGTAACTCCGCGAACAATTGCCGAATGTGGTCGAACATGCCAGTGTAGGTCGCCGGGTTGCTACTCGGCGTATTGCCCAGCGGCGATTGGTCGACGCGGATGACCTTGTCGATGAAGCGAAGCCCGTCGATGCCTTCGTGGCGACCCGGCTTGATTTTGGCACGATGCAACTTCCGGGCGAGTACCGGGTAAAGAATGTCTTCAATGAGCGAACTCTTGCCGCTGCCGCTCGGTCCCGTGATTGCCGTCATCACCCCGATCGGGATGTCGACCGTAACGCCTCGCAAATTGTTCTCGCGAGCGCCCTTGATGGTGATGAAATTCACCATCGGCTTGCCATCCGCCTTCATGACCGGTCGCCGCGTTTTAGGCATTGGCACGGATTGTGTGCCATTGAGGTAACCCGCCGTCACGCTCTCCTCAAGCGGGACGATCTTTCCAGGCGGTCCTTCGGCGACAATGCGTCCACCGTAGCGACCGGCACGGGGACCGAAGTCGCACAGGTAATCGCTGCCGGCAATCACATCCCGATCGTGTTCGACAACGAGCAACGTATTGCCGAGATCGCGGAGCCGATGCAGTGCTCCGAGCAGTCTCGCATTGTCGCGGGGATGCAGACCGATCGTGGGCTCGTCGAGCACGTAGAGAACCCCGCATAAACCGCTGCCGAGTTGCGCCGCTAACCGGATGCGTTGCGCTTCGCCGCCGGAAAGGGTCGCGGCGCCGCGGTGCATCGTGATGTAATCAAGACCGACATCCAGCAGGAATTTGACTCGCGATTTGATCTCGCGAATTAATTCACCCGCGATTTTTTTTTCTCGCGTATCGAGTTTCCACGAATCGACCGTCGATGCCAATCGGTCCAGCGGCATGTGGACAACATCAGCGATCGTGAGTTCCTTGAACCGAACCGCCGCCGAGTCTTCACGCAACCGCGAACCGTCACAGGCTGAGCAATCGATTTCATCGACGAATTGTTCGAGTTTCCCGCGCAAGCCCGGTGTCAGCCGCGATGCCTCTTCCAACGCGGGATAGAAACCTTTGAATTGGAAACGAAATAGCGGCGGTGTATCGACTTTCCTTGTCTTGGCGGCCTCGTCTTCGGCGCGAACATCGATCCAGCGGGCGCCGGTGCCGTGGAACAGCATCCGGCGATGCGAAACCGACAACTCTTCGACGGGCTTATCGAGCGGGATGCCGGTTTGCCGCGAGAACGATCGCAGCATCCACATGG
>JBBSJZ010000416.1:0-5721 GCA_038256795.1 Pirellulales bacterium
ATGATGACTCGTGTGCGTCTCTTATTCGGCGCTTGGCACAACCCACAGCGGTGCCTCGCCATCTTCGGTTGAAAACGGACCGCGAATGGCAGAACGTTTGGATTCGTAAATTAGCTTCACGTCAAAGATTTCTTCTACGCCGCTGGTGAATTCAAATTGTCCCACCAGCTTGCCAGTGGTTAAATCTACGACGGCCACGCCGCACTTCAATCTTTCACGATCTTCGGCGATCGGGACCCCGTCAAATGTGGATGTCTCGCGAATCCGAGAGAGCCCAACGAAAGCGTAACAATCCGTCATCGCCAAACCTCGGGTGTAACCTGGAAATCTTGCTATCGTGCTCGTCGCTCCGTTGACTCGGTCAATGTGTTTGAGTGCTCCACGGCCCGAATCGAGCACGAACAACTTGTTGTGATGCACTCTCGGCGAGTGCGGCATTGCAAAACCTGTGGCCACGTCTTCCCCCGTTAAAACGTCGATGACTCGTCCCGAAGTAGCCTTGGTCGTTCGCCAGCCACGAGCCGTATCCGACGCGGCCATGGCGGTGACGTAGGCGACACGATCTGATTCGATCGCCATTCCGTTGAGATGGCAGCGATCTTCAGCGGCCAGCTCAGTGACAAACGGCGGCTTCCACCGTGGCTTGAAACTGTGTTTCCCACCGATCGAACACAGGCACGAAAAGAGCGTGTTGACCACCCATAGTTCACCGGCAATATATGCCATCTCGTGGGTTTGGATCGGTCCTGTCACATGTGCGGATCGAGTCAGAAAACAATTGCGATAGGAACCTGGAGGATCGAGTCGATTTGCAACATCTCGTTCGTTGAGCAAAAACCAAACTTTCTCTCGCCCAGCTATCGCAATCGCGTCTCTCGAATCGTCGATTGCGATGCCCATTGGGCGATCAAAATTGTGGAAATCAAGAGTGAGCTGGTTCTCGTGCGATCCGATCGCCACCAGTTTTCCGGCTTGGTACGTCGAGACCAATAACATCACCCCGAGCCGACTGAGCAGCGTCGCGAAGTCGTCGGAGTGCGAATAGCCAACAGATCGGTGTTGAATTTCGGCTGTGGTTTCGTTCTCGATGGTTTCCATACTTTTCAGGCGGAATTGCCATCCAAAACGTCACTTTGCATGCGGAATTGTCCACAAAAACTTACTGCGGTGTCAAAAATCCCCCAGATAACTGTGACATCCCGCGCATTGATTCCGTCTCCTTGAATAGCGAGAGCCACCTCGTCATTCGAAAAACCTCAACGCACACGGGACTATCAGATATCACGAAAAACCTAAAGTCGACGAATACTTCGACCTGAAATATTCGAAGCTCGCAGCGCAAACGAAGCGGACAGCATCGTGGTTTCCGAAGACTCGGTGGTGGTGGTGATGAGACCGACCTTGGCCCTAGCGAGCGAGCGAGCGAACGGAAGGATTCTTAGCGCATTGGTTCGGCGGTCGACACGGATTCCGACTTGGCTTTGGACGCGGTCGCTGATAGGCGTTACGCGGCCTGGATTTTCAACGAATGGACTGAACAAATTATGAATTACAATCCTAAACGACGATCGCTTCGAGCCGAGTCGCTCGAGTCCAGAATGTGCATGGCGGCAAGTCTTGGCTGGGACGGTCCCGGACTGGGTTCCGCGACATTGACCTACAGCGTTGACGCGTCAGCGTCTAGACTTGATTCGGCGGACGTCCAATCAGCGATCGAGACTGCGCTAAAAGCCTGGTCAGACATCGCGAACATTAAATTTATCCCTACCAATCAAATCGGGCTGCGGGATTCATTGGACTTTTCGTTCGTGCCAATCGACGGAAGCGGTGGCACACTCGCGCAAGCTTACTTGCCTGACGATGTCAACCCATCGCGAATTGCTGGTGATATTGAGTTCGATTCCTCAGAAAACTGGGAGGTCGGGAATTCGTTGGGAACTCGCGCGACGGACCTTGTCTTGGTCGCGGTTCACGAGATCGGTCACGCGCTCGGACTTGAGCATGATGACACTGTGGGTAGCACGCTAAACGCGACCATCTCGCCCAACGCGTCGTTTACTTCACTACCACCCTCAGACGTTGATTCGATTTTGGCGCTCTACGCACCTGCGGACACTTTACTGAGCCAAGGCGTCGATGAGACAATCGTGAATGATAATGTCGAAGAGACCACGCCGCCAAGTGAGCAACAGGACTCAACGCCACGGTTGAACCCATGGGCACGAAGAAGTCCACGGAATAGTCACCCAAGCGGTCACGGCTTCAAGCATTTCCAGCCCCGGACGGATGAGACATCGTCGACGGATACACCTGCCGATGAAGCTTCATCGAACAGCGAACTAACGACACGACTCGACCACAACACATTACTGAATCACTGGGTAAGGATTGGTACGATTCATAAGCGATAGATACATGGCTGTCGACACCGGAAACAGACAGGTTGTTTCGACTTCACTCAAGACGAGTAACTGAAACTGCGATGAGCCTCTTCAGCACTGACCCCATCACGGAGCTTCTTGAAACGCTGTATCTGCCCGATTGGAAAGCGGTCGAGTTTTCGTTTCCCAATCGTTGGGGTTTGCGTGTGCCCGATGATACCGTCAGCATGTATGTGTTCACTCAGGGTGGCGGTTGGTTCCAAAGTGAAGAGCCCGGCGCTCAGCCAGTTAGGGTGATCGCGGGCGACCACTTGGTCACGGCGCAAGGCAGAGCGCACCGAATACTTCGCGAGCTTGACTGTGAAGCAGAGCCGATCGCGGATCGCATCAACGACCCAACTTGGCACATTCCATTGGGCAACGGACATACTGTCTTTGTCTACGCCCAATTCCGTCTTTCGGAATTGACTCAAAACCCATTGGCGATTGGATTGCCAGATGTGATTCATTTGAATCATCGCCGCGATGAGGAGCTAAAGTCGTGCGTCGCGTTACTGGACTTGTTGCAAGCGACGCAACGGGAGGCGAATGCAGGATGGCAGCTTACGGTTCGCAAGTTAGCCGAATTGGTGTTCATCAAGACGCTTGCGGCAGAACTGAAATGCGGAGTACCATCGACCAGCAAACGCGGCGACTCTCAGATTCTACAAGCCATGACCGATCAAGCGATTGGCCCAGTGCTGAAGCAATTGCTCACATCGCCGCAACTCCCTTGGGTCGTCCCTCAAATGGCTCGCCTCGCCAAGATTTCTAAGTCAGCATTTTCGGAACGGTTTCGCAATTGCGTGGGCTCTCCACCGCTGCAGTACTTAACCGAAATCCGCATGCACAAAGCTTGTAGGTTGCTACGCGAAAGTACCGTCGAGATTGCCAACATCGCGACGTTGGTGGGATACGAATCACCTTCATCATTCAGCAATGCGTTTAAACGATGGAGCGGCAACTCGCCTGCAGAATACCGTCGCGGAATTGGTACCGTCGCGGAAGTCTCAATAGATTCTTCCGATGAACAGCAAGTGCATAAAAGGTCATAGTTGGAGGTGCCAGTTTTCAATTCGAGCTAACGTCCAGCACAAACTTTCAACTCAGGGTATTTACGACCTCGAGCTTCCACCATCACAACCATCGCGCCGACCAATGCAACGCTGGCATAAGCGACAGGTGAATCGAGCAACGCAAAATTGGGTGCCGTTTCATCGCCTACTGATGATTCTTGTTCAGGATAAGAAACAGGCGTATTGAATGAAACCAATGTCTCACCAGACGTGTTCTGAGGAAGGTCATGACCCGGCGCGGCCGCAATTTGGAAACTACGGAAGCGTCCCAGGTTTGGATCAAGCTGAATGTCGCTGCGATCACTAAGCCCCTTCGTGAACATTACCGGTAATGGCGTGGCATCAATCGCAACTAGTCCGCCTTCACGCGAACGCTCAATGGCAACGACTGAATCCTTGCTACGCGAATCGCCCTGTGAATGTGATGCCGACTTTTCTACGATCTTATCAATCGTTTGTTGGTAGATTTGCCATTGCGATTCCGAAGCTTGATGCTTTGTGCCGCTTCGCTTTGACGTTCCGCCTAGCTGTTCCAACGTATTGAGCTCGACCATTCCGCCATCCCCGCGGCGAGTGTCAACAATTGAACCACCTTTGGAAAGTTCGGCCGACACACCATTGATTGTCGTAGTGGATAGTTCCGATAACGGAATAGTCCATTTGATGGATAATGCACGATCCACTATAATCGCTGGGCCGAGGATTTGTAATCGATCATCCACAGCCGATGTTGAACGAGCAACATTAGCAACTGGCGAAACCAAACTGACGACCGCTTGTGCCCTCGGTGCAAATCCCGCGAACACTGCGTCTCGATCTGCAAGAGTCAGGTCACGCAGCGGACGCCCTCCGTAAAATTGATGGACGCTGACCACACGATTTATAAAAGGACTATCAGCGACTGGTCTGTCGCTTGTAGCCCCGCGGAGCTCTTCAATTCGCGAGTCGATTGTAGCAGCAATTCGCGTAGGTTGAATCTGAACATCACGAAGTTGAGACGGCCGAAAAGCAATTAACTCGGCTCTTGCCGAGACTGCGAGTTCGTTCCTCGCAACGTTGAACAATGGTTCAGCGATGCGAATCTGCTCACTAGGAGATTGAGCGTACTTGGGAATCTCGTTGTTTCTTTGGAAAACCGTGTCTGCTGCAACGTGTTCCGCACTGGCCTTGCTGACCAATGGCCTGGAAAGCAACACTTCGACGTGATTCGGCGAGGATAGTGGCCTTTCAACGACTTCTCCAGTATGCCCCATTAGACCTGCCGCCAACAAGGCGCGGTTCTCCAGCGGCTCGAAGCGTAAAGGACGCTGCGAGTTCGAGGTAGATCGGCGAGGTTTTCGTTGGAAAGACATTTTATAGATCAGATGCCACCGATATGACGCAATGCGACAACCCTACGATGGTAGTCTAGATGGTTAAGTTCCGTCTACATGAATCATTTGACGCAAAGAATGGTACTCTGGACGATCGAGCAACTCGCCGGTCGGGTTATAACCATTCTCAATTGCCATTCGCAAGGTCTCCCTTGCGTAATCGGCACAATCGGACTGGGAAATCACTGCTTCCGAATCAGATGAACTGGTCTGGGTGATCTGTGAAGCGATCTCGCGAAATTCTTCCGCAACGCTCGCCAATCGCTCTCCATTGCCCTGCCACAGTTCGCGCCGTTTCAATGCGATGGCTTCGGCTTGGGGCGCCCGCTTTGTCTCTAGCAGTAACATAGCATATTTGAAGTAATGCTTGCTGAGAAATTCCCGATAGCGTGGGGTTTGTTTTGATGCGTTATAGGCGACTGTTTGCTGCTCAACAGCCGATTCGTAAGCGGCAATGGCCTGATCCAAATTGCCGAGTTCCTCGTGGACAAAGGCGAGGTTATTGAAAACACCGCCGAGAGTACTGTGCAGTCCCGCATCATTCTCGAAAGTCTCGGTCAGAGACACTTGAAAAGACAACGCCTCTTCAAAGGCGATGCGAGCTTGCTCGAAGCGGCGCGTATTGGCGAGAGCAAGCCCCAGATTGTTCAGCGCCACGGCTATGTCGCGTTGATATAGTCGATGATGCGGCCAACGCTCCGTCAATTGTCGGCAGATATCTACTGCCTGAGTGTACGACTCAATAGCCGCCGGAATGTCGCCCGCATCCGCTTGCGCAGTGCCGAGTCCACTGAGCGTCTGTGCGACGGCACTTGCAACCTTCGGGTCACTCCTATCTTTGGTAAGCTCAAC
>JBBSJZ010000417.1:0-5718 GCA_038256795.1 Pirellulales bacterium
ACTAGCAACTAGCAACTAGCAACTAGCAACTAGCAACTAGCAACTAGCAACTAGCAACTAGCAACTAGCAACTAGCAACTAGCAACTAGCAACTCTCCTCAAAACGGCTCGTCGTCGTCGAAATCGATGTCTTCGTCATCGCGGTCGGGGTGCAGCGGATCATCGGGATCGAAGAACAGATCGGCCAATCCGAGGGGAACGGCGTCGCCCCCCAGGGAGCGACGTTGGCGCTTCGCATAGGCTTCGAGGTCCAAGGCCTCCTCGCCCAGGCACTTTTCGAGCGCCTCGCGCCAAGCCAAATCGCGGTGCACGGGATGCTCGCGATCTTGCGCCATCCGTTTGAGCGCGAACCGCAAGAGATTGATGCCGTCGCGGGGCGAGAAATCGAGCTTGAGGGAGTGTGAATGCTGGAGAAATTCGACGGTCATCGCCAGCATTTCTGGCTCGGCGAACGGCAAGTGGTACTGCAGAATCGACATTTCGTCCTGCTTGTTCGGAAATCCGACCTCGAGCGTCGGCTGCAACCGGCTGAGGATGTAGTCGGGAATCTCGAACGTCGATTCATCCTGGTTCATCGTCACTGCCGCACAGAACTCTTTGGCTGCGGGGATGGTGATCCCGGCAACGATCGACTCGACATGACGCCGGGCGTCGAACAGCGGCGCGAGCGAGGCCCAGGATTTCTCATTCATCCGATTACCCTCGTCGAGCACGCAGACGCCCCCGGTGAGCATCGCGGTGACGAGCGGCGAGGCGTGGTAAGCGATCTCGCCACCCTGGCTGAGCACCGGCGTGACGAGCAAATCCTCGGGCCGGGTGTCGGCCGTGCATTGGTAAATGTAAAGCGGGCGACCTTGCACCTTGGCTGCCGCGATCGCCAACTGGGTTTTGCCAACACCCGGCGAGCCCAACAACCGCGGTGTGAGCGGCAAATCGGCGTCGTCGATCTTGATCCAACACGCCAGCAGCTGCATCAGGATTTCTTGCTGACCGATCCATTGGCCGTCCGTTTTGTAGGCGTGAGCCAGCTTCAATCGGACGCCATCGATCTCGACGAATCGCCGTGATTCCTCCGTCATTCTGGGTGATCTTCTTCTAATCGTGGTAGGTCTGCCAAATCGTCGACCGACGCGGGTGGGTACCCCGCCTGCTGGTTCGCTTCGTCGGCACGGAGTGCCCGTAAAACGTAATTGATGTAGTGGTGGATGGAATGGTCGGCGAAGTGGTCGACTTTCCACTTCAGCAATCCGCCAAAGAACCCACGCCAGCGATCACGACGCTTCAAGATCAACCCGAGCTTGGCGATGTTGCCATTGCGATCGAGGTAAACTTCGCGGCCGGCATGCGTGTATCCCAACCAAATCGGTGGCACCCGGGTCACAATGTCGTTGTTGTTGACAAAGCGAAAGTGGTCCATGTTCACGTAATTGATATACGACTTGTTACCGACGCGGGGACTTCCGAAGGTGTAAAGCTGGTCGGGGTTGCTATTGATGTGGGATAGAAAACAGCGTCCGGCACAAATCGTGGCCATCGCGCCTCCGAGGGAATGGCCGCAAAACCATAGCGGTAACGTGTTGTTCATCAGCGCCGTTTCGAGCATCGGCCAGAGGTCATCGACCTCCTGCTTGAAACCCCGGTGGACCCGGCCCGCCGTCTCGCCGAGCACGGCCGCGGCATTGGCGTCCGCCTTGATGTCGTTCCATTCATTAGGCTCGGTCCCGCGACAGGCGATGATGCAGTCGTGGTCATTGCGAAAGCGAAACGCTTGCGAGCCATCCCGGTCATAGAACGTGACATCGGGGAACCCCGCCATCGAGGCCGCGACCGTCGCTTCCGCCTCGTCGTTGTACGAGATCATTGCCAGCTCAGCAAACAGCAGCGAGCGGCGCAGGAAGCTCAACTCATGGATTGGTCCTTTCACAGCCGAGTGAATGACCAAGGGCACTTCGCCGGGATCCTGGACCAGGCTGACGGCGGCATCGACCGCCGCTTCCGACCGGGGCCGGATGCTCGGATCGTGGACGGGAGCCGTTTCCACCGCGAGTCCGCTGCCACCTTCGAGATCCGCTACGGATGAACTGGAGTCCTGCAACAGTCGCGGTCCATCCTGGGACGGATGTTGCTGCAGTTCCTTCATCTGGAGCATCCCCCTTGGTCTGAGACGTTGAAAGTGGCTGGGTGGAAACAAGTGTTCTTCAGGGCGGTTATGCTACCACGTCCGAGGCGACGACCCCATTGGCCAGCAGTGGGCCGACTTTCGGATGTCCGCCGTCCACATCGACTTGGATCGTCACGTGCCGCCGCCACTGGGCATCGTTGGGAACCGGGTAATCGCTGCGAAAATGCACCCCCCGCGACTCGGTTCTCGCCAGCGCCGACGAAACCATGCACGACGCCATCGTCAGCAAGTTCTGCAGCTCCCAGCCCTCGACCGAGTCGAACTGGAACGGCATCACGTAGGCGGCGAACGAGCGGATCGATTCAGCCGCCTCGCGCAGCCCCGCGGCATCTCGCTGCACGCCCGCCAACCGGCCCATCAAGCTTTTCAGTGAGATGCGAACGTCGGCGATGTCGAAGGATTCATTGCGTTCCAGCACGGGATGCGAAATCGCCAGCGCGAGCATGTTGTTGCTTCCCTCCGCGGCCGCGCGCGAGGCCGCTTCACCCGCGTGGGCGCCGTACACGAGCCCCTCCAGCAAACTGTTGCTGGCCAATCGATTCGCCCCGTGCAACCCGCTGCTCGTGACTTCCCCAGCCGCCCACAATCCCGGCAAACTCGTGCGGCCTTGGCGATCCACGGTCACGCCACCGATCATGTAGTGGGCACCCGGACGTACCGGAATGCGATCCGTGGCGATATCCAGCCCGAATTTAGAGCACGCTTCGGCGATCCCCGGGAATCTCGCCCGCACCTCATCGTGACCGAGGTGCGCCAGATCGAGATAAACGCAAGCGTGCTTGGTTCGCTCCATTTGCCGGATGATCGCCTGGCTCACTACATCCCGCGGCGCCAACTCGGCGCGATCGTCGTAGTCGGGCATGAATCGGTACCCCGCACTATCGATTAAATGCGCGCCTTCACCCCGCACCGCCTCCGTGATCAGCGAACGTGACGCACCGGCGATGTACAGCACCGTGGGATGGAACTGGATGAATTCCATATCGCGGAGCTCGACACCGGCGCGATAGGCGAGCGATTGACCGTCGCCTGTCGCCACCAGCGGATTGGTGGACTCGCGATAAACTTGACCGGCGCCACCGGTGCAAAGGATGGTTTCTTTGGCCCACACCATTTGCGGTTTGCCATCGCTACCGACGATCACGGCGCCACGGCAGCGGCCTTCGTACGTGAGCAAGTCGACCGTGAAGGCCTTTTCCCAAATATCGATGTTGGGCATTTCGCGCGTTCGCTCGATCACCGCCCGCATCACTTCGCGGCCCGTCGCATCGCCCAGCGCGTGGACGATCCGCTCGCGGCTGTGCCCTCCTTCGCGACCGAGCGCTAACTTGTCATTCGTTTCGTCAAAACGGGTCCCCCAACGAACGAGTTCCTCAATCCGACGCGGCCCTTCGCGGACGACCGTGTCCACGACTTCGATGTCACAGAGGTTGCCACCGGCGAGCATCGTATCGGTGACGTGGTCCTCGAAGCGGTCTTCCGGATCGATCACGCCGGCGATGCCGCCCTGGGCGTAGTTGCTATTACTCTCCCGCAGCAGATCCTTGGTAACGACCAGCACGGTCTGGTTCGTCGCCACGGAATTCGCCGCACGGAGACCCGCTAGACCGCCACCAATAATCAGCACATCCGTGAACCGATGCTGGGCACGACGTGAATCGAAGGGCAATAAATAGCGAGGTGTCATCATCGGCGCGAACTTTCACACTGGTTTCCAAGCGTATCGACAGCACGCTGTTATAGCGGATACCCTGCACATTCATGATACTCCTCTACCGATTGATCCATGCCCCATCCCAGCACCACCGATAAATTGACTTCGGCATCGCCGGCCGCCTCGGATGTCCGGCCCGACGCCGCAGCCGCCGCGATGGATCCCAGGTTGACGACGATCCAGCCCGGCGGTGGCATCGTCATGAGCATCGAACTCGGCTGGGGACGGCTGCGCCGCGCACTGCTCCGAACACTCCGCCCCGGCTTCACGCGAAAGATGCTCGCATGTCGACAAGGCGAACGCGGCAGTCTTCATTTCGAGCCCGTCGACCCCCGCGATTTGAAGTACTATCGCAACCAGGATACGTACTGGTGGAGCGAGTCGGATGACCCGTTCATGTGGCGTGAATCGTTGCCATTCGTCCGCGTCGGACTCGCCGAGTTGGTGCTGATCGGTGGCGGATTTCTGCTGCTGGGCATCCTCATCGGCTGGTTCGTCTTCCCGATGGCCTGGTACTTCTGGCCGCTACCGCTGACACCGCTGGTCATCTCGGTGCTGGTGGTGTGGTTCTTCCGCAATCCCAATCGCGAGATCTCGACCACGCCCGGCACGGTCGTTTCGCCCGCCGACGGCAAGCTCGTCCAAATCGAGCGGGTCGAGGACCCGGAACTGGGGCGATGCGTCCAATTCGGCATCTTCCTTTCGATCTTCAATGTCCACGCCAACCGCGCGTCGCTGCCAGGCCGCGTGGAGTCGGTTCGCTACCGGCCTGGGAAATTCCTCAACGCGCTGCGCCCTGAATCCGCTCGTGAAAACGAAAACCTGGATATCGTGATGTGCGACAGCGAATCGCCAACGGGTAAACTGCGAATCCGCCAGATCACGGGCCAGTTCGCACGACGAATCGTGTGCTGGGCTCGACCCGGCGACGTCTTAGCCCGCGGCGAAATGTATGGCATGATCAAACTGGGCTCGCGGACCGAATTACGGATCCCCGACGACGGCTCGCTGGAAATACTCGCCGAGATTGGCTCAAAAATTGCTGCCGGGTCGAGTATCCTAGCCCGATACCAACCGCGTCTCGGCAGCCAAGCGAACACCAGCTATGGAATCGGCGGCGCAGCTCCGAACAACGATTCACCCAGCTGACCTACTGAAATAAAGCATGAGCGAACTGACCCGCGGCATCTACGAGGATTCGGAAGATGACTCGCCCGACACCGTGGGACCTGGCCCCGAAGGCGAGGCGAAGGCTCCCGCCCCCCAGAGCGCGGTCACGCCCAGACCCGCGAGCACGGCCGAATCCACGCCCGAGTCCGATGTCGCTTCCCGCGATGCCCACGCCGCCGACGTGAACGAGCCAAGCACGAGCTCCGCGGTGCGCGTGGAAGCTGAGCCTGGACAACGCTTCCGTCGCTTGCGTCGCAAGGGAAAAGGCGGCGCGGCGGGCAAGAAGAAACGGCGCCGCTTGACGCTCGCGGTACTGCCGACGCTACTCACTCTCGGTAACGGTGTTTGTGGATTGGCCGCCATCGCCGTCGCCATGAGCGTGACGCTGAACTGGCCCCTGGACCAAAAACTGTTCGTGGCCGGGGTGCTGATTTTCGCCGGCATGGTGTTTGACGCCCTGGACGGTTCCGCGGCCCGCATGACGGGCCAATCCAGCAAGTTTGGGGCGGAGCTCGATAGCCTGTGTGACGCGATCACGTTCGGCACCGCGCCCGCCGTCATCGTGTGGCAAATCAGTGACCTGCTTCCGGCTCGCTTGACCTGGGCGATCGGAGCCCTCTTCGCACTGTGCGTATTGATTCGGCTGGCTCGC
>JBBSJZ010000418.1:0-5714 GCA_038256795.1 Pirellulales bacterium
TTACGGACTCGCCGGTATGCGGTTCGGATTCTTGATCGCTCAGCCGCACATGATCGCGGAACTGAGCAAGATCAAGGACAGCTACAACTGTGACGCGGTTTCGATCGCCGCCGCAACTGCCGCGATCTCGTCACGCGAGTGGTTGGCGGACGTTTGTCAAAAGATGAACGCGACCCGAGCCAAAATGGAAATGCGACTGACCGCGATGGGTTTCAATGTCACGCCCTCGCACGCCAATTTCGTGTGGTGCCAACACCCCGACGGTGCTCACCGAGCTCGCTACGAGTACTTGAAGCAAAACCAGATTCTCGTTCGCTACATGTCGTTCCCGGATTGGGGCGAAGGGTTGAGAATTTCAGTCGGGACGGACGAACAAATAGACGCCACGATGATGATGCTTGAAAGGTTTTCGGCTTTACACTCATGACACGCACCTCCACGATTCATCGCCAGACCGGCGAAACCGATATCCACGTTTCAATCAATCTCGACGGCACGGGCGCCGGTAAACGCGAGACCGGCATCGGTTTCTTCGATCACATGCTCGATCTCTTTGCGAAACACTCGCTCATCGATCTCGAAGTGAAGGCCAAAGGCGACTTGCACGTCGACGATCACCACACGAGCGAAGACGTTGGCATCGCGCTCGGCCAAGCGATCCACGAGGCGCTCGGCGATCGCGCCGGTGTGCGGCGTTACGGTCACTTCACGTTACCGATGGACGAGTGCCTCGTCACCGCCGCCGTCGACATGGGCGGTCGTTATGCATTCGAGTACAACGCCTCGATCGGCCCCGCCAAAATCGGCACGTTCGATAGCGAGCTCGTCGAACATTTCTGGCAATCGTTCGCCGCCAACGCGAACTGCAACTTCCACGTCGTGCTGCACTACGGACGCAACAGCCACCACATCGCCGAAGCGGTCTTCAAAGCCACCGCGCGGGCGATCCGCATGGCGGTTGAAGCGGATCCAAGGAGCCCTGGAATTCCGAGCACTAAGGGCGTGCTGTAGCTGGAATCGAGGCTTTAGCCGTTCAAGCCTGGATCTACACGAAAAGCGTTGCTCATGGGCGGCTAAAGCCTGGACTCCAACATGCTCCAAACCTCCGAGACCCAAGACCATCCGTATGCCGCAGTCTGGTCGCTGAGCGAAAAATCGCGACGTCCCGTCGCGTTGTACGGCTGGCTATCTGCAATCGGTTTCTTGATCGCGATGGTGGTCGCCTTGCCTGGCGTGTTGCTCTCATTCCAAGACACGATCCAAACAATGCTTGGAATGGGGATTGATGACGTTGTGGTTGCTGGAAATCCAATCGATCTAAGTCTCGTCACTTACTGGTCTCTTGGCATTGGGTTGGCCATCAGCTTCGTCGCAGTCATGTTGCTTGTCCATGCAGTTCGAAATCGACGGCTGAATCAATGATTCGGCTGATGATCCCAGTGATTGCAGCGTGTGCTCTCGTGGCCGCCATCATGTTCGGTATCGTTACCGCCGTGTTCATTGGCAAGTCTCAAAAGAGCACGGGCACGGTGGTAGCGGTCGCAGAAAAAACGTCGGACGAAGGCCAGGCTCTATTCCAACCGACAGTCGAATTCATGGTGTGCGAAGAAAGGATCACTTTCACGCCCAAGGCATTTGTATCGCCATCCCCTGGAAGTATCGGCGATCGTGTTCCCGTGCTCTTTGACCCCCGAGATCCGCGTCGAGCGTGCATTGACTCTTTCGTCTACACGTGGCTGGTGCCGTCCATTTTGCTGGTGCTTGCATTAATATTCGGACTTGCCCACTTCACTCTCAACTTTGCTTTGAGACGGCTGAAGCCTCGTCAATGAGTCTTGATTTTTCGCAACAATTGCTCCGCCCATTCTTGATCGCTTGGACACAACGGTGGACGAGGCGGTAATGAGTAATCGATCGAGCCATAGCGACCGCGGCGGTAACATTGGTCGAGCAAGGGTTGCAGTTGAAGTATGACGTCAGCGTCGCTGGGGCGGAGCGGGATGCGAAGGTTGGGGACGCTTTGGTCGATCGGAATCGGATAGATCTCGGCGTGGTCACGATTCGTCACGCGACGGACACAGATGATGTAGGGAGTGCGTCGGTCGCTGGCAATGTGGGCTTGCGGAACGGCAACCATGAACAGCCCACTGCGGATCAAGTCGATCTCTACCAGATTGACACAACCCTCGATGTATTCGAATTGCTTAGTTCGATAAGCGTTGCGTCCCGCTTCGTCAACCTTGTTGGAGGGGCTGAGCAATTCGATCGCTGTCACGACACGGTTGCCGCTATTCTTATCAACGATCTCAATGTGCCGCTGCGTCAGAGTTTCACTTGGCAAGGGAACCAACAGTGGTTCAGCGACCGCGATACCGGTAGCAACCGCAGACGCTGTCTCAAGAAACCCCGCTCGCTCGCTCACGTTGACGTCGGGGAAAATCCATCGTGAACCCACCTCTTGATCAATACTGACGCTCTCTTCAACGCGTGCTTGCAAATCACCCGGCAATTGCTCGTCAATTTGGTCGCGAATGTAGACCATCAGGCCAGTGTGGATATCTCCCCAGTACTGTTCCAAATAGGGATCGACTCCAGGAAAAGGGCTGTTCATCAATATCGGGCCTCGCAGAGATTTGGTTGCGTCAGTTCTCCATGATACCAGCAATCATCGCTTCACCCCATTGTGAAATCAGGTTTCGATTTACCCGCGAAATGGTCGATTGACTAGCACCGCTGGATGGTCAAAATATTGCAAAAACATCAAGCGTGGGATACTGTGACACCGCCCCCACCCCGGAACCACCAGCGACGCGAATAGCTTACCTTGTGAGAGTTGCTCAGCCATATCCGATTTCAAGCGAATCGGAATACCAGGATGATGTGGAAAGCGCCCCGACTGGAAATTCTTGGTCTGCAACCGTGCCCAAACCTTCAACAAGAACCTGGGCCGTTGGCAGTGGCCATGTACGCCTTCTTGGTGGCGGCAACGAAGTTGATGATATGACAGTCCATTTTCATACATCTCAACACGCAAGAGAATTCCTGCGTCGACCTACGAAGAGGGAGACTTCGACCTGTAGGCTGCTCGTTTCAATCTCACGAAAAATATTGGCATTGGGTTGATGCGGATGCGAATTCCAACGTGCAACTCGCTTCGCTGAAGCGATTCGCTGGGGTGCTATTGGTTCGCCGCCTGTTCTTTGGCGAATGCGCGGAGTGGTTTCGGCAATGGGAAGTGGACATTCTCTTCGCGGATGGATTGGGTTTCGACGCTGGCGTTGAAGTTCGCAGCCAGCCAATCGATGGTCGCCTGCACCACGGATTCTGGCGCGCTCGCCCCCGCCGTGATCAAGACGGTTTGCGTCTCGCTGAATTGACTCACGTCCAAATCCTGGGGTCCATCGATCAGGTACGCAGGTTTCCCATGCTCGATCGCCAGCTCCTTGAGCCGCTGGCTGTTGCTGCTGTTTTGGCTGCCCAGAACCACAACAACATCGACGCCGACGCTCAGCAGTCCCACGGCCTCTTGACGGTTTTGCGTGGCGTAGCAGATATCATCTTTGGGTGGGCTATTGATCTCAGGGAACCTCGCCCGCAATCGGCGGATCACGCGGTTGGCATCGTCGACGCTGAGCGTCGTTTGGGTCAAATAAGCGAGCCGAGTCCCCGGCGCGAACTCGAGTTCATCGACACCGGCCTCATCCTCGACGAGCACGATTGCCTCGGGCGCCTCACCCATGGTTCCGAGAACTTCATCGTGACCCTCGTGACCGATGAGGATGATCGTGTAGCCCGCTTTGGCGTACTTGATCGCTTCGAGGTGAACCTTCGTCACGAGCGGGCACGTCGCATCGAGCGTGTGCAAATTTCGATCCTTGGCGGCTTGGCGGATCTCGGGGGATACACCGTGCGCGGAGAACAGCAGCACGCTGCCCTCGGGCGCCTCATCGATGTGGTCGATAAACACCGCCCCCTGGTCCTTAAACGTATTGACGACGTATTGGTTATGAACGATCTCGTGGTAGACATACACCGGCGGTCCAAACTTTTTGAGCGTCAACTCCAGCGACTGGATCGCCATGTTGACACCTGCACAAAACCCACGGGGGGCCGCCAAAATAATTTTCATCGTGTTAAGATCCGACGTGTTGAACTTCATTCCATCGTCCAGAATAACCGCGTGGCCAACGTTTCGTCCAACCGCCTCACGCCCGAGACCGACGGCCGTGACGCCGTTTCGCTCCAGGAAGCGGAGTTTTTCTGCCGTCGACTCGCCAAGAGTCATTACGAGAACTTTCTCGTCGCGACCGCTTTCCTGCCGCGGCGTTTGCGTCAACCGTTTTTCAACATCTACGCCTTTTGTCGCACCGCGGACGATCTCGCCGACGAATCGCCGAGTCGCGAGATCGCCAGTGAGCAACTGGCGAGCTTCCAGAACCAGCTCAATGAAGCCTTTGCCGGCCGCCCGCGCGGCGAAATTTTCGTGGCGTTAGCGGACACCGCCCAGCAATATTCGCTCGACCAAGCTCCGCTGGACCGGCTGCTCGCCGCTTTTCGACAAGACCAATGGCAAACTCGGTATGCGACGCGGGCTGAGTTGCTCGACTACTGCGAAGACTCAGCCAACCCCGTCGGCGAAATCCTGCTCCAGCTCTGCGGCTGCTCGACGCCCGAGACCGTGCGACTCTCCGACGAAATCTGCACGGGACTGCAACTCGTCAACTTCTGGCAAGACGTCCAGCGGGACCACTCGCTCGGCCGCATTTATTTGCCTTGGGAGACGATGCATCAATTCGCGGTCGAGGAATCGATGTTCGGTTTGAGCGAGACACCCCAACCGCTGCGCCGAGCTATCGCCCATGAGTGCGAGCAAGCGGAGCAACATTTCCGTCGTGGGCTGCCGCTCGTCGATCATGTGCCGCGATGGTTTGCTCGCGACGTGACGCTGTTCGCCCATGGCGGCCTCGCCGTCATCGACGCCATCCGCCGCATCGATTTCGACGTCCTCCGCATCCGCCCCGTGGTCACTAAACGAACACAGTTTCGGCTCATGGCATATGCCTGGCTCCGCTGCTATCCAGGCTTTAGCCGCCCCGCCTTGTGAGTTGATCTAAAGATTCAGTCGTCCTCATGCGGCGTTATTTCTCGCCAAACCCACCACCCCGCTCAGCTGGCGAGATCATTGATTCGCCGATTCGGTATCATGTTGCCAAGCGATTTTGACGAGCACGCGACCCTCCCGAACGTATCAAGCCCGATTCTTCATGCCCCCCGATCCTGCTGCTGCGGCTAGTTATCGACAGGTGCGACGGATTGCTCGCCGCAGCGGGAGCAGCTTCTATCGTTCGTTTTGGTTGCTGCCACGACACAAACGCGACGCGATGTGTGCGCTCTACGCGTTCGCAAGGCTGACGGACGATTTAGGCGACTGCGACGAACCGACGGCGCTGCGCAAAACGTGGCTGAATTGGTGGCGGCAAACGACGGCATTGAATCTGCTCGGCGACGTTGCCTTTGATCGTGTCATGCTCGCCGAAGGTATCCCCGAGGACACTCGTTCGTGGCCGATCGATCTCCGCGGCCGGGCTGCGGAGATTTTTCCGGCACTGCGTGACGCGGCTCGCCAGTACGAGATCCCGTCGTGCTACTTGCTCGAGATCGTCGATGGCGTGATTGCCGATCAGCAAAAAACTCGCTTCGATACGTTCGAGCAA
>JBBSJZ010000419.1:0-5699 GCA_038256795.1 Pirellulales bacterium
CATGGGCGGTGTTTACAGCAACCCGTCGCTGTTTCAAGCGATCACGGTTTCAACCGGCACCGACGACGCGACACCCTCCAACTACACGGTGATCGCGCCCGGCATTACGGCAACGGGACAAGCCGGTGGCATTCGATTCGGGTTGCAAGACGAATCGGCGCGATTGAACATCAACACGCTCATCGTGCTCGAAGAAAACTCGGCGCTGCTGATGCCCGCGATGGCGTTGACGAGTGGCGAAGTGAACGAAGAATTGGCGACCGAGTCGCTGCCGGTATCGCTCCTGATGGCACTGCCGGGGATGACCGAAGATGTTGCCGATGCAATTCTGGACTGGCTCGATGCCGACGAGGAGTCGCGTCCCTACGGTGCCGAGAACGATTACTACATGACGCTGGCGACGCCGTACGCGCCGGCTAACGGCCCGCTGCACAGCGTCGAAGAGTTGCTGCTCGTTCGGGGCGTGACACCGACGCTGCTGTTTGGCGTCGACTCCAACCGCAACGGTGTCGTCGATGCCGATGAACAAATGCGTTCTGGCATGGGCGTCGAAACTCCGGGAGCTTTGGGCTGGGCATCTTATTTAACCGTGAGCGGGGCCGAAGCAAACAAACGCAGCGATGGGACGCCGACGGTGAAGGTCAATCAAGACGACCTCGAGTTGTTGTACGAAGAATTGTCATCGGCACTCGGTGACGACAATATCGCCAGCTTCATTGTCGCTTATCGCATCGGTGGCGTCTCGCCGATCGCGGCAACGCTCGCCGCTGGCGCCGGAGGCGACAGCGAAAATGGAGGCGGTGCCGCGTCTTCGTCCTCAGGATCCCAGGACCCTTCAGGATCCCAGGGTCAATCGAGTGCCGAGGGCAAGTCGGGGGGCGGCAACTCTTCGCCGCCTAAGCCGTGGTCCGCCGACGTGCTGGGCCAGATGGATTTGACCGGCGGCGGTGGCACCCAGGTGAACCAGGTGCTCGACTTGATCGGCTCGACGGTGAACGTGGGCGATCAAGCTTACACCTCGCCGTTTGAAAACGATCCGCTGGCGATGGCGTCTTACATGCCTCTGCTGATGGACGCGCTCACGACCCAGGACGCCGCGGTGATCCCCGGTCGCATCAACATCAACGAATGTGCTGCGGAACTGCTTTACGGTGTCCCGCTGCTCGAAGCCGAAACGGTCGACGCGATACTCGAGGCGCGTCAAAACGCCAATGACGATCCGAATCGCAAGTACGAAACCTGGCCGCTGGTGGAAGGCATCGTGCCGCTCGAGCAGATGCGTCAATTACTGCCGCTTTTCACCGGTGGCGGCGACGTCTATCGGGCTCAAATCATTGGCTACTTCGAGGGCCGATCGGCTTCCCGACGGGTCGAAGTCATCCTCGATGCCACGACCGTGAACCCGAAAATCGTGTCCTGGCGTGACTTGAGTCATCTCGGCCGAGGATTTGACCTTTCCGTGTTGGGAACTCGATCCGCACCGCCGCCGACGAATTAAACTAATTGCACCGCGCTGCAATATCACCGAATTGAATGAATCGAATGCCAAGAAAACTAGCCATCGACTGGGACGACGACGAGCTGCGATTGGTCGCGGCGATGTGTGCCGGATCGTCGGTGAAAGTGCTCAGCGCCGAAGTGATTCCACTCGCTGGAACCACCCTCGCGGACGCTCTTCCCGCCGCACTCACGCGATTGGGACTCGACAAGACCGACACGCTCGTCGCGATCGGACGTGGCAAGGCGGAGCTGCGGGATTTGCAATTGCCACCGGTGCCCGACGACGAGCTTCCCGACATGGTTCGCTTTCAAGCGATCCGCTCGTTCGCATCGGCAGGTGACAGTGCGACGATCGATTTTTTGACGACGAACCGAACGGATCGTGGCGTCGAAATGATTGCGGCTGCCATCGCGCCGGCGAAGCTGGATTCGGTTCGGCAAACATGCACCGCCGTCAATTTACCGCTGCGACGGATCGCGCTGCGACCGCTCGCCGCGGCGGCGCTGTACTTGACTCGTGCCCAGGATGCGTCGACCTCGGGGGAAACGGTTCTCATCGACCTGCTCGCTGGCGACGCCGAGATCGTCGTCGCCCGAGATGGCAAAGTCGTCTTTCTCCGAACCGTAAAATTGCCGACGACATCCGCGGCGCGGCCCGCGGCGCGCGCCGGCGGGCTTCGGCGCCGCCTCGTGGCGGCGGGATATTGCGGCGCGCCCGCGAAGGTCATCGTTTGGGGCCGCCAATCCGTTCACGAGGACGAAGTGAATGCGATCGGTGAAGCCACGGGCGGTAACGTCGTCGCGCTGGACCCGTTCAGTCTCGTTGAGGTTGACGCGTCAGCCGCTAATAAGTTGCCACTGCATAGTGGCCGGCTCGCGCCGCTCGTCGGTCTGCTCGCTGCGGATGAGACCGCCGCCGATCGCTTGATCGATTTCTTGAATCCACGCAAACGGCCCGAGGTCAAACCGAATCGCCTTCGCCGTGCCCTGGTCATCGGTGTACCGATCGCTGCGGCGATCGGACTTGGCGTGATGATCTATCGGCAATTCAAAACGCTCGATAGCCAAATCAGTTCGATGAAAGCGGCGATCGCCGAGCTCGAGCCGAAAGTGAAGGAAGCCCGCGACCGAGTCGATCGCACCACGCGCGTCGACCAATTTCTCGATGGCGACGTTAACTGGCTCGCCGAAATGAAGCGACTCGCCGACGTTATCCCGCCCAGCGATCAATTGATCGTGCGCTCACTAATCGGTGTCGCTGACCAACGCGTCGGGGGCGGTCGTCTATCCTTGACCGGCGGTGTCACGGACCCCGCCGTGATCGAACAACTCGAAGCCGCCATGCGTGACGGCAATCACCAAGTGATCGGTGAAGGCTCCAGCGAACAGAAAACCGCGGACGCGTACCGGTGGTCGTTCAACGAGACGGTGTCGGTCAGCTCCGAATCGGTTCGCAACGCCCGCTACGCCGGCTTGGCTCCACGAGATGAGGCCGTTACCCCCGTACCAACGGAATCCCCGGCAGCAACGGATCCAGCAGGGCCAACGGAAGCCCCAGTAATGACAGAGCCAGCAGTGCCGACAGAGCCAGCAGTGCCGACGGAACCAGCGGAGCCGACGGAACCAGCGGAGCCTGAGTCGTCGATCGAGATTTCACCCACACCCGCGCCTCCGGCAAGCGAATCATCCACTCCGAGCGACACCAACACGACAACGACGGAGACTCAGGCATGACCCAGCGAGAACGATTTTTAGCAATTGGTGTGGGTGGCTTGATGTTGATCATCGGGCTGCAGTGGATGTTCACCAAGTATCGCACTTCCCTCCGCACACGCACCACTCAAATCACGAATCTGGAAAACCAGAAACAACGTCTTGAGGAAGAGCTGCTTCAGGGTGCGTACGCCGATCGGCAAATGGGCGAGTACCTGGTCCGTTCTCTGCCGTCGACCAACGAACGAGCGCTCGGTGATTATTCACGCTGGCTACTCGATCTGGTGCAAGCCAACGGAGTCACGGGGGCCGACGTTGATCCGACGAGTTCGCAAGCCTTTGGCGAGCTCTATCAACGATTCAGCTTCCGCGTTAGCGGTAAGACGACGCTGCCCAAAGTCACGGAGTTGTTGCACGCTTTCTACGCCAAGGATTACTTGCATCGCATTCGCGAGTTCAATGTCCGGCCCAACAAGGTTGGCCAGGCATCGGGCGAGATGATCATGGAACTTTCGATCGACGCGATCGCGCTCAAGGCGGCGGCCGAGAACGTTTCGCCACCGCTGCAGCCGTCGTGGAAAGTCGAACCGAGCGTCGCCGCTTACCGTGATGGCATCCTGCAACGCAATTTCTTTTCGCCGCCGAACCAACCGCCCACGTTCGCGGGCAACAAGTCAGTGGATGCGATCGTCGGCAAAGAAACGAAAATGGAACTCAAGTTCGAGGACCCCGAAGGCCATTCGGTCACTTACACGCTCGTCGGCGAGACACCCGAGTTCATCGAAATCGATCCGAGCTCTGGCAGCTTGAAGATCAACCCTTCGGCGACGGGCAAGCATGACCTCATGGTTCGAGCCACGGACAACGGTTTCCCCTCGCGAAGCATTGAGCAACCGCTCACGTTGAGCGTTAACGATCCGCCGCCGCCACCCGAGCCGGATAAACCGAAGCCGGAGTTTGATGACGCCAAACAAACCGTCCTGACCGGACTCGTCCAGGGACGCGATGATTGGACCGCTTGGATGAATGTTCGCACCCGTGGTGAAACCCTGAAGCTTCGCGTCGGCGATAGTTTCGAGATCGGCAGCCTCAAGGGCACGGTCATCGAAGTCACTCAGCGATTCGCGCTACTCGAGATCGACGGCCGCCGCTTCACCCTGCGACCCTCCGGTAACCTTGCCGAAGCCGCGAAGGCTTCCGAAGACGAATAGGTTCGGTGAGCGATGATGTGTTACCGCGTTACTCTTTGAGCAGCATTTCGATCGTTTCTCGCATTTGCTGTTCACCTTCGGTGCCTTGCCAATTCATTTCGCCCTGCCACCAGCGGCGAATAAATCCTTGCTTGTCGATGAGGTAAACGCTCGGCCACATTGTATTGCCCCAGGCGGCCCAATTCGTTGATGACGCATCCATCACAACCGGGAACTCAAAGCCGTCACTCGCAACCGCGGACGCAACTTTTTTCAAGTCTCGCTCGGCCGACGTCTCGGGCGTTTGAATGCCGATCACCACCAGCCCGCGATCGGCAAAATCACGATGCCAACCATCGTAGTGCGGGAAGTTGCGTTGGCAATTGATGCACTGAAATGCGTAGAAGTGGACCGCGACGACCTTACCACGTAGCTCCTCGAGCTTAAGCGGCCCGCCCTGAATCCAAGTCACGCCTCGGTCTTCCATCTCGGGCGCGAGTGGGTACGTGCGACGCACTTGCGAAAAGTCGAAAGCCGGCCCGCTCAATTTTGCGAGACCGAGCTTTTGAGCTTCGCTGAGCACGTCGACGATGCTTTGCCGCTCGGCGGCCTTGACCGCGTCAAGCTTTGATTGTGACTCGGTCGCATCGAGTTGGCCCTTTGCCAATTCGCTTTGCAGCTGCGCGGCCGATGCGTCGGTTTGCTTGAACGCTGCGACGAGCGTGTCGCGCTGGGCATCCGTAATCGTCAACTCTGCCGCGACGTCGTCTCGCAAGACCATGCGAGTGCCGACCGCTTGTCGTTCGAGTTCTGCTAATCGCTTCTGCTGGGCCGGGGTCAAGAAGGTTGCTAACTCGGTTCGCAGCATCAAGGTGAGCGATGCCAACTCGATTGCGAGGGGGCCCGCTTGCATTTGACGAGCCAACCACCAGCGAGGGTCGACGCTGCCGAGTGCGGCGAGTGTTTGCGACTTCTGAGAAACGGTGAGTTTCAACTCCTTCTGGACCGCGTCATCACGGATCATCTGCAGCAGCACCGGCGGTAACTGGACGTCGATCGAATTGTCACTCGAATCGGCGTGGACCGACGAACAGCCAAGGAGCACGACCGCGAGGACGGCAGCGATGAACGCCGGCCGAGCCCGCCAGAGAGAATGAAGCATGATCGACTCAGAAGTACGAGAACGCGGCGAGAAGGTGTCCCTCCATAATATCCGGATCACTCACGCATCCGCCACGCTGAGCCCGCCCAAGTGGTTGTCTAGATGTAGAACATTGAAGCGTCGCCATGGCGACA
>JBBSJZ010000420.1:0-5697 GCA_038256795.1 Pirellulales bacterium
ATTGCTGCTCACGCAGCGCCATCAAGCATCGTCAGCGCTTATGCGTACAGCTGCTTTCTTTAGCAGCCACCAAAACACGGTGCAAGCCAAGATCACGGCAATCAGCACTGGCAAAAAACGCAGCATCAAGATGCCAAGCAAAACTGCCACCGCGCATGCAGCTAGTACGCCTACAAAGGCCAACAACAAAGCAAAAAAACGCAATACGATCATGGGATTCACCTTTGGTTAGTTGAGCCAGGCGTGAGCTGCTGTAACGCAACCCACGCTGACGGCTTATCGCGCAGCAATCAGTGCGCTGAGCCGATTTGTTGAGTCTTGGATTCGAGTTTCGCTGCGAGTGAGGGTTTGGTTGCGGATACTTGGCGTTGTGTTGGCGCTTCATTACCGGGCACATCGTCAGAAGGCACCGGGTAAAACTCTTCGACGACAGCCCCTGAGTCTTCTTCGCTGTCTTCAAATGCGCCGTTGCTAAAACCCAGCCGTGCGGCGTTGTCCAAGGCTGTTTGATCAAAACCCGCAGCGTGGCGCGAGTCGTTGGTTTGTTGCGCCGCTATCAAGGCCTCTTCCAGCGTTATGCCACTCCTGACGGTGATGTCGGCGTAGAAGATTGGCGTGCCATGGCTTTGCCGGGTGGACTTGCCGCGCAGCCGTAGCTCCAGCGGTAAGCAGGCCAGCCGATTGCCGGAAATGGCTTGCAGGTACTGCAGGCGTGCCGCCAAGGTGCGGATGCTGTTGAAACCGGTGGTGCGAAACACAAAACTGCCCAGCGAGTCCTCATCGCCGATTACCACGTTAAGCCGTCCGTATGGCTTGCACGCGCGCCCTTGCGCCAGCGAACAACCATCCGGTGACGGGCAGGGCAGCGACTGAATTCCTTCCGCGCATTGCCGCTTGCAGGTCTCGCCATTGCCCACGCAAACCGGTCGTCCGGTGGCACGGTCAAACAGGCTGTACTCGGCCCGAAAGTTCAGATCCGGCTCGTTGAACAGCAGGCGGATCGGAATGCTGCGTAGCTTGCCTTCCTGGTTTTTACGTAACACTTCATCTAACGGATGCAGCAGCCAGCCGTCGCGGCTCTGGACCTGCGAGGTGATGGTGAATTGGTCGTCTTTCTCGGGCAGGCGTTTGCCGTTTTTCTGCCGGTAAAATCGGTGGGCGTGATGGGCGATGCACGCACGTACGATAATGTCATCGCGTTTCGCAGCGTTAACACGGACGACTTCATGACCGCCGACTGGAGTCGTTTGCCGTACGACTTACTCGCTCGCATCAGCACCCGCATCATCAACGAGGTCAAGGGCGTCAATCGAGTCTGCTACGACATCAGCAGCAAGCCGCCCGCGACGATCGAATGGGAATGAGGAGGGGCGACAGGTTTCAGGCGTTAGGTATCAGGAATGCCGATACCCGTGACCAATGAAACTTCTCGCGTAAATTCTTCTCAGACTCGTTTCCACGCTCCGAGCGAGTACGAGTCGAGTTCCACAAATATCTGTCACCTGCAAACCTGTAACCAGAAACCTTTTTATGGCCGGCCAATTCATTTACCAAGTCGAGAATCTGACCAAGAAGCATGGACCCAAGGTCGTGCTCAAGGAGGTCAATCTGGCGTTCTATCCGGGTGCGAAGATCGGTGTGCTCGGGCCCAACGGCGCCGGCAAATCGACACTGCTGCGGATCATGGCGGGCCAAGACAAAGAATTCGAAGGCGTCGCTCGCTTGGGTAACGGTTTCACCGCCGGTTATCTGTCGCAAGAACCGCAGCTCAATCCCGACAAGACCGTGTTCGAGAACGTCCAAGAAGCGGTCACCGAACGTCGCCAGGTACTCGATCGCTACAACGAGATCAGCGTGCTGTTGGGTGAAGTCACGGATGATGTCAAAATGCAAAAGCTGTGCGACGAGATGGCACGATTGCAGGATGTCATCGACGCCAACAATCTTTGGGAACTTGATCGGCAAGTCGAAGTCGCAATGGCGGTGATGAATTTGCCACCCGGTGACGCCGGCGTGACGACGCTCTCCGGTGGCGAGAAACGCCGCATCGCGCTGTGCCAATTGTTGATCCGTCAACCCGATTTGCTACTGCTGGACGAACCGACGAACCACTTGGACGCGGAATCCGTCGCTTGGCTCGAACAACACCTGCATAGCTATGCTGGGACCGTCGTCGCCGTGACGCACGATCGTTATTTCCTTGACAACGTTGCCAAGTGGATCTTGGAAATCGATCGTGGCCAAGGCATCCCGTTCGAGGGCAACTACACCGCGTGGCTTGAGAATCGTGCCAAGCGAATGGCGACGGAGCAGAGCAAGCAAAAAGCTCAAGAGCGAACGCTGGCTCGCGAACTCGAATGGATCCGCATGAGCCCCAAGGCGCGGCAAGCGAAGAGCAAGGCGCGGATCTCGGCATACGAGCAAATGGCGGCCAAGCAGTACGAGGACACGCCCGACGAACTCGAAATTCAAATTCCTTCCGGCAAGCACCTCGGTGATCTCGTCATCGAGGGCAAGAATCTGCACAAGGCGTTCGGCGACAAGGTGCTCATCGATGACCTATCCTTCCGCATGCCACCGGGCGGCATCGTCGGCGTGATCGGCCCCAACGGTGCCGGCAAGACGACGCTGTTCCGCATTCTCACCGGCCAAGATACGCCCGATAGCGGCGAGATCCGCGTCGGCACGACGGTCGAGATGGGTTACGTCGACCAGAGCCGTGATTCGTTGGATCCGAACAAGACGGTCTTTCAAGAAATCAGTGGTGGTACTGAGACGATTGATGTCGGCGGGAGATTGATTGCGGCTCGAAGTTATGTGTCGCGGTTCAATTTTAAAAAGACGGATCAAGAAAAGAAAGTTGGCGTTTTGTCGGGTGGAGAGCGGAATCGCGTCCACTTGGCCAAGCTGCTGCGTCGCGGTTGCAACGTGTTGCTCCTTGACGAACCGACCAATGATTTGGACGTTGATACGCTGCGAGCGTTGGAAGAAGCGATCGCAAACTTTGCCGGATGCGTGATCGTCACCAGCCACGACCGTTGGTTCTTGGATCGTTTGGCGACGCACATTTTGGCATTCGAGGGCGACGGAAAATTAACGTGGTGTGAAGGCAACTTCGAAATCTACGAAAACAATTTGAAAGAACGTCTCGGCGAAGATTCCGATTCAGTCTCCAAACGGATGCGGTACAAGAGCATCCATTCCAGCTAAACACGAAACAGTTTTGATACGGACAGCGTCCTAGCGTGTGCCGCCATGCGGGCGTTTGTCACATTTTGCGCGGAATATGTTGATCACCAAGGAGATCATTCACGATGACGATTTTACGAGTGGGTACGAACGAGAAGTACGCTGACGGTTGGGCTTCGATCTTTGGCGAAGCGCCAAAGAAGAGTTCCAAGTCGAGCAAGGGCAAAGCGACGGGCTTGAGCAAGAAGAAGTCTGCCGCGGTCGTCACGCCGGCGAAGAAGAAGCAAGCCAAAACGGTCAAGCAAGCGACCGCAGCCAAGAGCAAGCAGTCGCCCAAGCCACTGAAATCCGTGAAGAAGACGGCGACCACAGCGGTGGCAAAGCCTGGGAAGAAGACCAAGAAGAAAGCGAAGAAGTAATCCGCTGAATCTCGCGTCCTTCTCCTGCGACTTTGCTCACGGGAGGAGGGGGCATGTCGGAATTGCAAATTGCAAAATGAACCTTGCGAGTTGCAAATTTTTGAAGACGAAAAGTACTTGCAAATTTGCAATTTGCAGTGACGCCGATCATTCCTTTCCGCCCCTCCACATCTTCCGCCCGCGATGCCCCATCCTCCGTCCACCGAATCATTGAGCGAATCGCTGCAACGGTTGGCCGGGTATCTGAATTTTTCCTCGGGTACCAGTGACCCGGCGACGCTGGCGGCATGGAACTTGGTCTACGACGCGGTGACGTTGGGCAACCCGCTTTCGGGTCCGCCAGCCTGGCTGGTGCTGAAGGATTCGTTGACCGAGACACTCAATCGCCTAGAGCGAGAGTCGCCGGCGTTTCGAGACGCGACCCAGGCGAGAGCCTTGGTGCGACTGCTTTGGTCGGAACTCCTACCGGCCTACTTGGATTTCCACCGCGACTTACTTTTTCACCAAGAGCCCGAAGTCCTCTTCAACGGATTTTTTCTTGCTCGTTGTGCTGAAGGCTTACTTGGCGAACTGGGTCGCGGTGACGACGAGTCGATTATCGAGGCGACGATTCGTCGCCTGAATGATTTCGTCGGCTATCGGCCCGTGGCGATGCTCGAGAACCGTCGTTGCGAACCGTATTCGCATGAATTCGTACGGCCGATACCGCTTTATGTTCGTGGCGCTGGCGTTTCTGCGGGGCCGTACCATCACGTGGTTTCCCTGGCCATCGAAACGCTTCGCGGGACGCACCCTGACATCCTCAGCGCCGCATCCTTCGACTTCGATCGACTCGAGGAACTCGCGATTGATCCGCGCGCTTACGACTTTGATCACCCGGTGAATCGTCGACCCAATTATCACTTCGGACAATGGGACGAACGGCGCGTTTCCGGTGGCGGATACTACACACGATTCGTGATCCGCCAAGTCACGATGGACGCGTTGCTCGGTCGTGTCACGGACCATCCTGAGATCGATCGCGCCGAATCGATGGCCGAAGCTGCGGCGGTGCTTGCTGGCACGATGTTGATGGCGTCGGGCATCAGCGGTTGGGGACCCGGGGCGCACACGAGTGATGTCACGCTCACGTCGATGATGAAACCCATTGCGGTTTATCGCGACGCGTTCTACGAGGATTGTGCCGGACGACTCCAGGGCGCGCACGCCAAACGACTGGCCACCGAACAGCAATTGAGACGGCAACCGTTCGGCGCCGCGCGCCAGCACCTCAACGCATCGATGGCACTGCGTCGCGCCGAGCAACTCCAGCACGTTCAACTGTCGCGGCTTTACGCCCGCATGGGTTATCCCGATGCGGCCAAAAAACAAGCGGATGCGGTGCTCGTGCCTTCGGCCCGAATGATGGTTCGCATCGATAGCGCGATGACGCTCGGCCTCCGCTCGCTGCGCTCCGACAAGCTCGCCGATGCGTTGCCGATTCCCCGTCAAACATTGGAATTATTTCAACGCGCGATCCAGTGCGGGGCGTTGGTCGATCCCTGGGATATTCTCGGCTTCGGTGGCAACTTCAGTTTGTTTCCCAGCCCCGAAGCCGCGGTTCACGATACCCGCGTCGACGACATGGTGTACTTGATCGAGCAATTGTTTGGATTCACCGCGCGGGTGTGGAGCGAAGCGGCGGCCCGCGACGATGAAGCGGCGTACGCGGAAATGGAAGCGATCTATCAAGAGATCGCGGAGTGGTGGCGAACGTTTGCGGCGCACACGGTGCAGTCGATCGAGGCCGCTGATCCGCTCGAGTCGTTCGAGTCCGCGCGACTCGTCGCGCGTGCGCTGCGGTTGTGGCATCGCGGCGGAGCAGCCGCCGGTGACGTCGCCTTTTGGGCACCGCACGCGGACTTGTTCGATTCGCCACGGGCGTACGCACTGGTCATCTCGGCGCTACTCGAACGCAAGGATTTTGTGCCCGCAATGGCGCTACTCGTCCACTGGCTCGGCAATGCCGACCAGGTCGGGCTTCGGCAAGGTGGCAGCTCGTTGCCAAGACTCGCTGAGCGATGGCTGTTGCATTTGCGTGGCTCATGTG
>JBBSJZ010000421.1:0-5651 GCA_038256795.1 Pirellulales bacterium
ACAAACAACGCTCGTTAAACGACACTTGAGATTGCCCAAGAGTGTCGCATGATTGACAGCAGGCTGAGTCGTTTTGGCGATGGATTGGGCTTGGCGAGTGCTGAGAAAAAATGCTACGTACACCGTATGCGGTTGTTGGAACTTCATTTGACGGCGGCACTGCGAGAAAAACGATGTCAGAGGGTTTATGAGGACTGACTTGCGCGGCATGTCCTGCGACGATCACGACGAATTCGACGACTCGCCTCCGTTGCTTGCTGCGACCGAGAGGATGAGCTGTCTGATCAATAATCGAAACTACGCGGATTACCTGTGCGAGGCGGTGCAAAGCGCCATCGAGCAGGAATGTGCGTATGACGAGATTATCGTCGTGGATGACGGTTCGACGGATGAATCGTTGCAGCGATTGCGTCGGCGCTTTGGCGGTAATCCCCGTTTGCAGGTCGTGGCCAAAGAACACGGCGGCCAGCTTTCTTGCATCCAAACGGCGGTGGAGTGTGCGACCGGTGACTTGCTGTTTTTCCTTGACTCCGACGATCGGCAATCTCCCACGCTGACCCACGAAGTGAGCACCATTTTCAGCCAGCGACCGTCGGTCAATTTTGTCAGCGTCGGGTTTTGTGAATTTGGTAATGAGGTCGGACATCGCTGCCGCCGCGCGACGACGCGAGATCGCGGCATGAGCACGGTGGCAACGATCCTGCAGCGTGAATGGGTCGGCGCGCCCACGTCGTGTTTGTCGATGCGAGCATCCCTGGTCAAGCAATTCCTGCCCTACACCCGCGACTTCGCTTGGAAAACGCGGGCGGACGACGTGCTCGTCTACGGATCTTCCATTTTCGGCGCCCACAAGTATCACCTCGAACGACCCCTGATCGAATATCGGCTGCACGGGGAAAATCATTTCGCAGGCCGCACTTGGTCGGCCATCGACAAAATGCATTACGCCCTCGAGGTCAATCGGCTAACGAAATGGTACGTCGAGCAATTGGGCTACGAACCCACCACACTGGCCCAGTTGGCAGCCAAGGAATTTCGCACGATCGAACGGCCGCGAATGCGAGAATTGCTTCGCTACTTGAGAATGACAACTCGATCCCGCGCTCCCTGGGACGTGCAATTGATTGATGTCGCTTCCCTGTTCAAACATTTCGCTGTCGAGAAAGCCAGCAGGCGACCGGAGCCCCTTGCCGCCGCCGGAGCACACCCGGCCGCGAACCCGGCCGCGAACGCGACCCAGTCGCTAGCGGCAGCTTAGTTTGCTCGCCCGGAGCGGTTTTGACGCTACCCACCGTCATATTGATCGAGGACCGATGGCTAGCGCCAAAGCCGCTCATTCGTCGGATGATGCTAGCGCGCTAGGCCAACTGGCAGTGCGCTAAGATTTCCGGCGCGGTTGCCTTGTAGCCAACGAAGAACGGTCCGAACTCCGCGTACTTGGCGCTCGCTTGGTCGAATCGCATTTTGTAGACGATTTCCTTGAGGTACTCTGGGTTGCGAGCCCATAGCGTCACCATCCACTCCCAATCGTCCAAGCCCACCCCGACCGAGATGAGTTGGCTGACTCGGCCAGCGAAGGCGATGCCGCTTTGAGCGTGTTCGGCCATCATCGCATTGCGGTGGCTGAATGCTTCCATGAACCAGTTCGCCTCCGGCACCCGACTTTTGTTCATCGGGTAGAAACATGCGGCGGGCCAATCGGGAAACTCGGGCCGGAGTCGTTGTTGGTTCATCATCGGCAAACGGCGCTCGTAGGCCGAAACCTTCGCAGCCAACTCCGGCGAATCTTCGGCAGTGCCATCGGCGACGAGGCGGTCACGATAACGCTCAAGAGTCGGAACATACTCGCTCACTTCACTCATTGAGACGAAGGACCAGGTCGCTTCGATGTACTTGCCCAGCCCAGGGCCCAGAATCCGCTGGTGGACACCGTCGACTTTCGCTGGATGGGGGTCCATGACCATCACCGCGAAATCTGCCCTGTGGCCACTTGTCCAGTACGCGGCGATCCGTTCGGGTGCCGCTTCACCGCTGGGAGAAAGTGCTTCGGCAAACTGGCGTTGGTGGGCCGGACTCAACTTGGCGTCGATCATTTCGCGGCGAAAACGGTAGAAGTAATGGGCACAGTGCCAGCCGGTTTCGGGAACGACCGAGGGTTCAGGCAGTTGGGGTGCGGGGCGGCCTGGGGGCGGAACATTCATCGCGGATCGCTTGCGGGGTGCGGGGATTCGGTCGAGGGTCGACAATTTCAATTGTCGCAGGGCTCAAGTCAGCCTCCAATCGTAAAACCGACTTGGCTTGCCGACGAGGTGTCCCGCCGTGAGATCTTCGATAAGATGCTAGACGAGTGGACTACAATGGACCGACGTCAACCCATGCCCGTGAATTCCTAGGATTGAGTTTTTGATGAGTCTCGCGTCCCACTATCAGCACGACCGGCTGACAATTTCCTTCGAGCTTTTCCCGCCCAAGACTGAAGCGGGCATCGAATCACTGCTCGAGAATGTCGCCCGATTGAAGCAGTACCAACCGAGCTACTTCACGTGTACTTACGGCGCGGGCGGCTCGTCGCAAACCGCCACCCTGGACGTCATCGAGAGGGTCAGCAAGTTGACCGGATTGCCAGTTGCATCGCACCTGACTTGCGTCGGGTCGACCGTGGACCAGCTCTGTGGTTACCTCGAAGAGGCGAGGAAGCGGGGCACCGACTACATCGTCGCGCTCCGCGGGGATCCGCCCCAGGGCACTGAAAAATTTGAGGTCGTCCAAGGCGGTTTGCAGTATGCGAACGAGTTGGTTGAACTGATCCGAGAACGGTTTGACCACTTTGGAATCGCGGTCGCGGGATATCCCGAAGTTCACCAGGAAGCGACGGATGCGAAGACGGATTTGGAAAACTTGAAACGCAAAGTTGACGCGGGCGCGGACATCGTGATCACGCAATTGTTCTACGACAACGACGACTTCTTGCGATTCCGTGACGATTGTGGTGCAGCCGGGATCGAGATTCCGATCATTCCTGGCATCCTGCCCGTGACGAATTTTAAGCAAGCCCAGCGGATCGCGTCGATGTGCAAAGCTCGCATCCCGTCCGTTCTCGCCGCTGCGATGAACCAATCCGATGACGAAGAACGTCAATTCGATGCGGGCGTCGAGCACGCCCGCCAGCAAACGCTTCACTTGATCAAGCATGGTGTCGCGGGGATCCACTATTACGTGCTCAACAAGAGCGACGCGGCGGAGAAGTTACTGGGCGGATTGGAAGCCATGGCGCAGTAAATCGCTGAGTCACCGGATCTTCACCCCACTGCCGCGGAGTCAACCAACGTGCGAATTTTGCTGACGAATGATGACGGCGTTTACGCGCCGGGATTGGCGGCGCTGCATCGACAATTGCGACACCTTGGCGAAGTGGTGGTGATCGCGCCGGCGACTGAGCAAAGTGGCGTCGGCCACTCGATCACGTATCTCACGCCGCTGACCTGCAAGTCGATTCATCGCGACGGCCAACACTGGGCCACAGCCGTCGAGGGCTCCCCGGCGGACTGTGTCAAACTCGCGATCGCTGAATTGTTGAAAGACAACCCCGTCGATCTCGTGGTCAGTGGTATCAACAGCGGTCTCAATGCGGGCATCAACGTGCTCTACAGTGGTACCGTGGCGGCAGCGATCGAGGGCGCTTTTTTCGGCGTCACCAGTGTGGCGGTATCGCTCGAGTACGACGAGGACGCCGACTTTGACACCGCCGCCGTGATTGCTCGCAATGTCGTGGGCGCCATCATCAAGCACCCCGAATCCCGTGGTGGTTTGTTCAATTTGAACATCCCCACGGCCGCGACCGAGTCGCCTCAAGAATTAAAAATCGTGCCGATGGGTCTCGCTCAATATGGTCGCCGCTACGAAAAACGGACGGACCCTAACGGACGATCGTACTACTGGGCTCTGTGGTCCGCACCCAACGATCCGCCGCCGGAGCACACGGACGTGATCGAATTGCGAGCCGGCAACGTCACCCTCACTCCGCTGCACTTCGACTTAACGCGACACCCACTCCTGGCTGAGATGCCGAACTGGGGACTCAAGGTGTGATCGCTGCACCTCGCCGTCAAAGCGGGTCACCCCATCGATAGTCCGCCAAGGGTATGTCGATCCAGGTTTGCCTTGCGCTTCTCGCAGAAACGCTTCACTCGCAAGATCGACCTCGCTTTGCAAATATTGATCGATCCACGGTGGTACTTCTATCGCAACATTACTTCAGCGATGGCTTGTAAGGTTTCACGCAATTCTGACCACCGCTCATGTTTCTCCGTCGCCTCACGATTGAGGTAGACGCCTGACGACAACTGCGATCTCGCAACTTGTTGCGAGCGATCGTCCATCACCAACAGCGAAACGAGGATTGCTGAGTTTGGGCATCGAACCGCGACAAGGCTCCCATCACGGCCAAAAATGTTTCTTGCATCACATCCGCCGCGTCTGCCGACTGGACGCCACAGCGTCGCATCCAGCGATCGAGTACGACGCAGTCGCCTCGGTGTGATTCACTCGGCAAGGCACGTCCCGTTATGGTCTTCGGCATCACGCTTTTAGCCACCTCCAGCATTTTTTTCTGATTCGTTACACTTGGGCGATGAACGAGATTGAGCAATATGATTACGAGCTGCCACGAGAGTTGATCGCCCAGGAACCGCTGGCGACGCGGAGCGATGCGCGGCTGATGGTGGTCGACCGAACGAGCGGTGAGATCGACCACTACCATGTCCGCGATCTGCCGGGATTGATTTCGCCGGACGATGCCCTCGTGGTCAACAATAGCCGGGTGGTCTCGGCGAGACTGGTCGGCTACCGGGTGCGAACGCGAGGCCGATGGCAGGGGCTGTTCCTGCGTGCGGACGAGCAATCCGGCGCCTGGGAAGTGCTCACCAAGACGCGAGGCACACTCGTCGCGGGGGAAGAGATCGCCATCGAGGACCGGGACGCGCGGCACGCGATGTCGCTGGTGGTGATTGCCAGAACGGAGGACGGGCACTTGCTTGTCAAGCCGAAGTCACTCGGTTTCGATCAAGACGCAAAGTTCAAAGAGCCTGCGGATTGGCTCGACGCCTACGGCCGGGTGCCCATCCCGCCCTACATCCGCGATGGCCAGATGGTCGACTCCGATGTGAAGAATTATCAAACCGTGTACGCCAGCGATCGCGGCAGCGTGGCGGCACCGACGGCCGGGTTGCATTTCACCCAGCCGCTCATTGATCAACTCGAAGCTCGCGGCGTGGCGATGACTGAAGTGACATTGCACGTCGGTATCGGCACCTTTCGTCCGATACAAACGACGTCGCTTGATCAGCACGAGATGCATAGCGAGTGGGGCAGGATTGATGCCGACGCGTCCGAAATTATCCGTCGCCGCAAGCTCGCCGGTGGTCGCTGCGTCGCGGTCGGCACCACCAGCGTGCGGGTTCTCGAGAGCGCCGCGGCGGCAGCCAGCGACGGCGTGCTCAAGCCTTGGCTCGGAGAAACGAAGTTGTTCATTCGCCCGCCCTACGAATTCAAAGCCGTCGATGCGATGATGACCAACTTCCACCTGCCACGCAGCTCGTTGTTGGTCATGGTCAGCGCCTTTGCAAGTCGTGAGTTGATTCGACGAGCGTACC
>JBBSJZ010000422.1:0-5648 GCA_038256795.1 Pirellulales bacterium
GCTCGCATTTGGATGCGTGACACGACACCCGTGACACCATCGATGGTCACCACATCGCCGACGCGAACCGGTCGTTCGAGTAGCACAATGATTCCTGATACAAAATTGGCGACGATCTCCTGCAAACCAAAACCGAGACCGACCGAAATAGCGGCAAGTAGCCAACTCAGTTGTTGGTACGGAACACTCAATAGGTTCATCACGAGGATGATTCCGACCACCGTGAGCACGTAGCGAAATAAAGTCGTCCAGGCGTAGCGAGCACCGCTGTCCAAACCCGATCGGCGCAGCACCACCAACTCCAGCAGTCCCGGCAGATTCCGCACCGCGAACACCGTCGCCACAATCGCACCGATCACGTAGAGAACGTCCTTGAGCGTCACGTTCTCGACCTTGTCGCCCACCCCAACGGTGCCAAAGGTGATGCTGTCGAAGATATCCAGCGCCGGCAAAACGTCACTCCAAACATACGACAGCGCCATGATCGAGAACACGGTCGCGACCGTCGACACCGCGCGACGGGTTTGGCGATCGAGTGTCGGCAAATCGGCCGTCTCCTCCTCAATCAACTCGATCCCTTCTTCAATCGGTAGGGAGTCTGATTCGGCCAACTTGGCGGCGGCCAGACGCTTCTCGCGTTTCTCCTTGGCTTGACGGATCGCGGCATCACGGTGGTGCAGCGTCAACCAGCGGAACATCATTCCCACCACCAAGATCACCAACACAATCAAGAGTAGCGATATTTGCAGCAATTGGCCGAGCCGATAGGCGGTGTCGAGATACCCAGCGATCGACATCGCCGCGAACGCCAGTGGCAAGCCGACGAGCGTTGCCCAAATGAGATTTCTCAACTTGTAAATGTTGGACACTTGTCCGGCGCTGGCGAATTGTTCATAGAGCACACTCGGGGGTCGTAAAATGACATGATGGAACAATGCGATTAACGCGAACAAACTCGTCGTTGTGATTCGATCCGCCATCGTACGAATCAACGTGTCGGGGTGCTCGTGAACGAGCATCACGAGAAAGATTAGCACCGCGCCGATCGACGTGTACCAGCGAAGATGAAATCGCAGCAGCGCTCGAACCGATTCCGGCCAATCGAAGTGAGCGTCCGCCAAGCCGCCGTTTCGGCACACTTCTCGCAGCAACCGACGTGATGCGATGAACAACGCCAGGATGACCAGCCCCCGCCCCACGCCTTCCGCAAACGCGCTGCGTTGTTCACCTTTCATCATCGTCGCGCCGACGACGGCAAAGAGTGCTGGCCAAGCGATCGCGACGAGTACGGTGGCGATGAGCGTCCCGACCGTCGATTGAAACTTGGCGTTGTATCGACTCGCTTTTTCGCCTTCGAAGCGAATCCTCGCCCGCAATCGCGGTAGTGATCCGAATAATGCGGCGAGTACCGCGAGTGCAAAAAGAGTCAGTAGCGGCTGTGAGAGGAATCCATCGTAGGCAGCCATCGCCACTTCACGCCAATTGGCCGGCGAGACTAGCCAGGCGAGCGCCGATGGCGCTGATGCGAGCTCACCGAGCGTGAAGGATGGTGAGCTGCGAATCCAAAATACCTGCTTGTCGACGTAGGCATCGTACTCGGCGATTTGTTGACGCAATTGACGACGCAACGTATCGTCCGTGACGTATGTCTGCAGTAAACCGTTTTGAGTTCGCAACGTGTCGTTGATCAACTCTTTGCGTTTGCGAAGCAAGCCAAGTTCGGTGTTCGCGTCATCGGACTGGATGCCCTCACCGTCATTGATTTGGCTTTCAATCGTCTCAATTTGGCTGTTTAGCTGCGATCGCTCATCCTCCAACTCGAACGATTCGATCTGGTAGGCTTGAATTTTATTGGCGAGCTCATCACTCGGTTGGTATTCCTTCTTGAGGGTCTCGTATTCGAGTTGCCGATTGCGGAGCATCAAGCCCAACGCATCGGTCAAGCCGACGGCTTCGACGCGTTCTTTGGACGCTTTGAGATCCTCCTTGACACCCACCAGCGCAGCCTGCGTCGCGCCGGCCGCCGTGGTCGCTACCGCAGCATCCCGGATCAATTCCTGGTGACGTTCGCTCAGAGCGACATTGCGCTGGGCCAGTGCTCGAAACGGCGCGTCGACTTCATCAATTTCCGCTCGCAAGGTCTCCGTCGTATCCGTCGCCTGCTCGCCCTGCAACTTCGCCATCGCCTCCTGCAGCTTCGCGACTTCACCTCGCAAACGATCGCGCGTTTGCTCCGCTTCGGTTTGGCGAACGGGCAATAACTCACTCGTCGCCACGTACGCCGCCTGCTCTCGCTGCAGTTCCTCGATTCGACTCTTGCTTGCCGCTTGTCGCGCCAACATCGACGCCATGCGAGCGCGAGTTTCAATTGGGGACTCGTTCGGCGGTAGCGCACGAGCGAGTTGCTCCGTGATCTCCTCCAGCACCGTCTCGACCTCCGCAATTTGAGCGGGGATCTCAGCAATGCGTTTTTGCCGACGCGCCGGTTCACCGCTCATCGCGGTGGCTCGTTGCTCCGCTTCCGCCAATTGGATTTTGGTCTGGGCTAGCCGCGTCTTCACGGCGTTCATTCCACCCACGATCGTTTCTTCGATCGGTACCGACTCCGGTTCAATCGCGGTTTGAGCCAACGCCGCACTGTTCTCACCAGCTTGGCTTGCCATCGATTTGAACTTAGCCGCATTTTCTTGGCTCGTCGCAGCGGCCTGCAACTGCTGCTTTGCCTGTTGATACAATTGGCTCAAATTCGACTTCATCGAATCGTCGAGCTTGCTATCGCTGGTGACTTCCGCCAGCGCCGAATCGACCTCCTCCAATGCTGCCGATATCGACTTCGCGTCCGAATCGGGAGCGACGAGCGACAAATCCACGGCCGGGGCGGCACCATCACTTTGAGCGAACACCGACTTCCCAGTCCACGCCAGACTCGCGACAACGAAGGTGGCGACAACGACCATCCCCCATCGGCCCCGCGTTGTCGACGAGGGTGGCTTGTTGAGGTATCGGCGGAACTCGAACATGTTCAGACCCATCGAGTGTCGATCAGTGGCGGTGAAAACGACCATCTCCGCGACGTGCCCAAGCACGCGGCAGAGCCAAGCACTAGGATGGCCGTTTTTCGCTTGAAACGCCACCCGGTTGACTCGCATCTCACCAGCACTCGCGATCACCGCACCCAGTGATAAAATCCGTCATCGGTCTCACGAAGACCAATCTCGATTTGGAACAATTTGCTCAAACGTTCCCGCGTCAGAATTTCCTCTTTCGCACCGGACGCCACCACGCGGCCGCGATCCAACAGCACCACGTCGCGTATCTCGGGGATGATCTCGTCGATGTGGTGCGTCACTAACACGAGGGTGACGCGTGAGCCAGCTAGGGTGGACCTCAGCGATTTCAAAAACCAGTCGCTGGCGGCGATATCCAATCCACTCGTGGGTTCATCGAGCACCAGAATTTCTGGCTCGTGGACGAGTGCACGGGCGATCAAAACGCGTCGTCGCTCGCCCGTGGATAGGGTGCTCACGCGCCGGCCTACCAGGTGTGATTCACCGACTCGATGCAGTGCTTGTGTGATGGCCGCGCGAACATCGTCCGTGAGCGGCCTCCCAAACTCTGGCAATTCGGTCGCGGTGAAGCCACTCGCCACCGCTTCATCGACCGTCATATTCCCAGTTCGCCCCCAGGTGAACGCATGATCGAGCGTGGAAGAAACGATCCCCATCCGTCGTCTCAATTCAGCCACCTGCCAATCGTCACGCCCTAAAATTCGTACGATGCCTTGGTGACCATCATCTTCCACGGACGGATAGAATCCGCGCAACAACAACTTCAACAGCGACGTCTTGCCGGAGCCGTTCGGTCCCAAGATCACGGTGTGTCGACCGCGTGGGATTCGCAAACTGATCCGATCGAGTATCCGGTTGGCATTTCGCTCGACGGACACCCCATCGATCTCGAGTAAGTTATCGCTCAAATTCATTCCCTTTTGCCGACCTTCCCCCAATCGTCCAGACACGGTGCCGCTCTCAAGCTGTTACGAAGCTTCTGGGGCGAGTTTCAAGCAAAGGACTTTATCGTCGCCGCGGACGAGCAGCTTGTCGCCGACGATGATCGGCGCCGCCCAGCACGGGTAGTTGATCGGCGGCGTACCGGAGTTAGGGTCACTCCAGTCCCAGTTGGCAATCACCTCGAGCCGCTCGGGCGAAGGCCGGATGATTTGCATCTCGCCACGTTCTTCGAGCAACACCAGCACATCGGCGGCTTGCGTGATCGATGAGCGGGCGCGGCGATCGTCGGACCATTTCACTACGCCGGTCGCAAAGTCGATGCAGCGAAAGTCGCTGTCCGGAGCATTCCGACCGCTGCAACCGTACAAAAATCCGTCAATCAAGATCGGCGTCGACCAATGGACACGCATCGCTTGCAGCCGACGATTTCCCGGCGGATCCGACCAAACGACCTCGGCACCCGTGAGCGATACTTCGAGTAGCACACTACCGACTTCGTAACATTCACTGATGAACACGCGGTTCCCCGAAACGACCGGCACGATCGCATTGACGCTCTCTAAAATTTCGGCGTGATGTTTGTATTGCCACAGCAGTTGGCCGTCACGCGGATCGATCGCGAGTAAGTTTTTTCGGGCCAGCGCGAGCACGATCGTCGTACCATCGACCGACATCGCTCGCGGGCTGCTGTAACTTGCCAAGTCATTACCGCAGCGCCAAAGTTCTCGTCCATCTTCGAGCGAAAACGCGACGAGCGCCGAACCGTTAGGCGACACCCGATCCAATCGTCCCGGAGCAATTCTCGCGTCGTCATTGGGGCTGCCGCCGATCATCACGATCACGGAATCGCCAACGATGAGCGGTGACGAACCGACGCCGAAGAAGTTTTGAACGACACCGTAGCTCGCATTCGTATCGACGTTCCAAACCAGCTCACCGTCATCGAGTTGGCGACAATTCAATTGGCCCGAGACGCCGAAAGTAACGATCTTGCCATCCTTGATCGCGGGCGTTCCGCGCGGGCCGGATTCGTAGCCGTACAAATCGCGATAGTCGATCGCCTGCGTTTGTTCCCACTGGATTTCACCGCTGCCCAAGTCCAGACACCGGACGCGTTCGAAAATGCCGCGACCACCGGAAGTCGCATCCATTTGGTAATATTTCCCAGCCGAGACGCAGCCCAACCCGTAGCCGTCGCCGACATCGAGCGACCAAGCCAGCGTCGGCTGGGTCGTCCAGTCGAAACGGGTATCACTCGCCGGTGCGACGCCGTCGAAGTTTTCGCCAAGAAGTCTTGGCCAGTCTTGAGCGTGCGAATATGACGCGGTCATCGCGAGGACGATCCAAAGCAGTCGACGGCAGACGTTCAGGGGTCGATTCATCATTTGCTACGCTTGTGGCTCAGTCATTTTCCAGGGGTCCAGCGCTTCGGTGAGAATCGCTTCGGGCAGGATGCCTTTTTCGAGGCAAAGCTCGCGGATCGTGCGATTCTCGGCGAAGGCGTCTTTGGCGAGCTTCGCCGCTTTTTCGTATCCGATCAACGGATTCAAGCTCGTACACATCGACAAGCTCTTCTCGACGCCCGCTTCGCACGTTTGCTCGTTCGGCTCCAAACCGTCCAAACAAAACTCGACAAAC
>JBBSJZ010000423.1:0-5648 GCA_038256795.1 Pirellulales bacterium
AATGCTCAAACGCGGTTATTTGGACGCGGGGTACTTTCGCGATAAATTCGGTGTCGAGATTCTCGAGCAATGGAAAGACGCCTGGGCCGGTCATGCGCAGAATGGGCTCGTCGAGATCGATGGCGACACGATTCGCTTGACGCGTGACGGTTTGTTGCGAGTCGATTCGATGTTGCCCGTGTTCTTCGAGGCGGAGCATCAAGGTGTTCGCTACACATGAGCGATGAAGTGCTCGAAGGTGAATTCACGTTCGCCATGGGCGAGTTCACGGTCAAGTTCCCGCGTGACCGCTCGTACGTCACCAACCACATGTGGGCTCGTCCCATGAGCGACTCGTCGCTGCCACGATCCGCAACGTCGTCGGGCGATGCGGTGTGGCGATTCGGATTGACGGCGTACGCCGTGCGATTGCTTCAAGACGTTTATTTCCTCGATTGGCTCGTCTCGCTCGGTCAATCACTGGGGCATCGCCAAATGCTCGGCTCGATCGAGAGCAAGAAAGCCGAAAGCGATCTGTATGCACCGCTCGCGGGCGTGCTCACGGCGATCAACGACGAAGCGTTGGGCGATCCGTCGGTCATCAATGCGGATCCCTACGGTGACGGCTGGATGATTGAGATGACGGCAACGCGGCAAGCGAGTGCTAAACTGCTCTCGCCCGACGGCTACGCCGAGCACTTGATCGATGCTTGGGATGTTGCCCAGCGAACGATCAAGGGCCAAGCGAACGAGTAGCGTTTACTTCGCATAACTCCAGATCTGGTCGAGCACGGTCCAGGCGCCGGTGACGAGCATCGCGAAGGCGGAAAGCCAGAGCATCCCATCCCACAGCTTGTTCGGTTCGAGTCCCGGTACGCAGCGGCGATAGCGAAAGAACAATGCCGCGCCCGCGAGCATCGGTAACATAATGCCTTGCGCGATCCCGCTGAGCAGCACGAGTTGGGCTGGCGATGGGAACGCGAGATAGATGACCAAGCACAGCAGTGGAAAGAACGCGCTCAGCCAGCGGATCCACTTTTCGCGTGTCACCTCGTCGCTATCGATCACGCCGATCACGCGCAGCGCGTCGGAGAAGACACGGGCATGACTCGCGTTCGCGACAAAGAAAGTTGAATAGAGCACCGCGAAGGCACCGAATAGAAAAATCCCAGCCGCCCAGTCACTGAACACGGGCACAAACATCACCGCGAGCGTCCGCACCATCGTGTCCTTCTCCGGATTCAAACCGACACGATGCAGAACTGCGGCGCCGAGCAGATAGAACGCGATGGTGGCGAACGTGTACACGACGCCGGCGCCCCAGGCATCGACATGCATCACGCGCATCCAACCCCGTGCCCGCTGTTGCCACGCGACGCTGCCATCGTTGACGCCGGTGAACCGTGCGTACCCTTTCTCGAGGCACCAGTACGGGTACACCACGAGCTCGGCGGCGCCGACACCGATGATGCCGAATGTCGCCAGCGCGGTACCGATCGGGTTGACACCGCCCACGGCTTCGGGCAAGCCCAGAGAAAGTCCCTCCCAAAAGTCCGATAGATTCACACGCCAACGCGGTTGGCCTTGCAGCAGGACGACGTTGAGCACGGTCAAGCACGTGAACGAAGCGACCAGAATCGTCGAGAGCGATTGAATCAATCCGTAGCGACCGACGTAGAGCACGACGCTCGTCACCACGGCCATCAACGCGGCCCAGATCGCGGCATCATGCGAGTCATTCTTCACCGGCTCAGGGGACCCTGTGACGTCACCCGCATCGCTGCCTTCACTCGTGCCGCTGCCTTCACCCGTGCCGCTCGTCGCCTGCTCGCGAACGAGTCCAGCATCGCTCGGTGTGATGCCGGCGTACTCGTCGAATTTCCGCAGCGTTTGAGCGTCGGCGACTTCGTTGTACGCGCGACCTGCGGCCGTGACGGGGACGCTAATCGCGAGTGCTTGACCGACGCCACCGACGATGCCACCGAGTTGCGAGATACTGGCCAACCACATCACCAACCAATACCAAACGAGCCAATTGCCTCGGCCGCGGATGCGTGGCCCGGGGACTTCATCGAGTGCCGCGAGCGTCGTCTTGCCGCTAATGATGGCGTAGCGACCGAGCTCGATTTGGGCAAAAATTTTCACGACACAGCCAATCGCGATCAACCACAGCAACGAGAAACCGGCTTCCGCACCCGTCTTGGTGGTCGCGATCAACTCGCCGCTGCCGACAATCGAACCGGCAACGATCAAACCGGGGCCGACGCAGCGAAGGATAGGGAGCAGCCGCGTCGGGGGCGGCGTAACGTCACTGGAGCGAGGGGGGTCGGCGGCCTGCGAATCGGGTTCTGGCATGAATCGTGGTGGGGTGAGAAAAGGCATTGCCGGGGAGAAGTCGGCCCGCAGTCGCGGTTCCGCGGGAGGTACACAGATTGAAAGAATGCCGCGTCCGGGTCAAGCAACCGTTGCAGGATTGCCCACCCGCGGTCGATAATGCTGGCTCGCCCCAACAACGGACCCGCGTTTTCCATGGCCACCTTCTCACCTCGTGACTTCGGGGTGGGGGAATACGACTCACTTCCGCATGATTTCTACCGCAGCACTGGATACGACGATTGCGGTGATAACGCCGGAGAACATCGCCTTTGAGTACCAGCTTGCGGGACCTTTTCGGCGGTTGCCCGCCTACTTAATCGACGTGATTGTGCGATGGTCATTCGTGATCGCGTTATGGATCGCCGGTTTTGTGCTGCTCGGGGCGTTGAACTTGAGCATGCTGGGCCCATTCGCGGTCGCCGGCGGGCTGGTGATGTACTTTATCGTGAGTTGGTTCTACGGGGCGTTACTCGAGACGTTCTTCAATGGTCGCACGATCGGTAAGTGGGCTTGCGGGATTCGCACGATCGACGTCGACGGCCGGCCGATTAGCGGCAAGCGAGCCATCATTCGCAATTTGTTGCGAGTCGCTGATTTGGCTCCGATTGCCGCGGTGAGCCAGTGGGACCCCGACGTGCCGCCCGTGTTCATCATCCCGACGGGCATGGCCGGGTTAGTCTCGATGGTATTCACGCGGCGGTTGCAGCGACTCGGCGATTTGGCGGCCGGGACGATGGTGATCATTGACGAACGAACGTGGCGCGTACCGACCACTCGCGTGGACGACCCGCGAATCCCGGCGCTCGCGTCGTTCATCCCCGCGGGTTATCGTGTTTCGCGCAGCATGGCGAGGACACTCGCCGTGTACGCGGAACGGCGACATTATTTGACTCCCGCTCGACGCCGTGAAGTGACGCGGCACTTGACCGTGCCGCTCATCGACCAGTTCGAGTTTCGCAGCGATATCGATCCGGACCTGCTCATGCAATCGCTGTACTACAAAACATTCCTTGCCGAATCCCAATTGGATCGACCCGATTTAGGACCGCTGGCCGGATACAGCCCCCTGCGCCGCGATGTCAAACCCGTCGTTGCTGCCGTGTCGGATCATCCCGCAGGAGTTTCGTTATGAATGTTGCCGCGATCTTGGAAAAGCGACGGGTCCAGTGGGCTGAATTGGAATCCTTGTGCGATGCGATGGAAACTCGCGGACGCACCGATGGCACCCGTCAATCGCATCACCGCGGCGCGGCGGGCATCTCGCGTTTCTCGACCTTGTACCGCGCCGCCTGTGCCGATTTGGCACTGGCCGACGCGTATCAATTGCCGCCGGGGACCGTGACGTACTTGCACCGACTCGTCGGTCGAGCGCACAACCAATTGTACCGGGCCAACCAATTCGATCCGTCGCGATGGACCGATGTGCTGTTCCGCGAAGCTCCGCGACAGATTTTTGCTGACCCGTGCGTGCGAATCGCGACGCTGTTGTTCTTTGGTTTGTTCGTGCTCTCGATGTGGTTAGCGAAGAACGAAGCGTTGTTCCCCGAGTTTGCCAATTCAGTCGTCGGTGCGGAGTCGCTGGAGGCGATGGAATCGATGTACGAGGATCCGATCAACAATAAATCGCTCGACCACTACGTTTCGATGGCTGGGTTCTACATCAATCACAACACGGGCATCGGCTTGACGTGTTTCGCGTACGGCATTTTGATTATCCCGTGCTTGTTCAACCTAGCTTGGAATGCGGTCTACCTGGGTGCGGTGTTCGGTTACATGGCGCGCGATGGTGTCACGGGCAGCGACCATTTCTTCGAGTTCGTGACCGCGCACGGGCCGTTCGAATTGACCGCGATCGCATTGGCCGCGGCCGCAGGTTTGCGACTCGGCGTGGGCTTGATTCACACGGCGGGATTCGGACGTATCGATTCTCTGCGCGAGAGCGCGACCCGGGCGGTGCCCGTGATGGCCGCGTCGGCGGTGTTATTCGTCTGCGCCGCGTTCACCGAGGGATTCATTTCGCCGAGCCCGTTGCCCTTCACGATCAAAGCGGCGTGGGCGGTGATGTCCTCCGGCATGCTGTGCTTCTACTTTGTGATCTTGGGTTTCCCTCGCGAAGCCTTGGGTAGGGTTCGAGTCGAGGAATCGATGGCCGGTGATCGCGTCATGGAATCCCGCGGAGGCGACCGTGCAGCTTGATCGCACACACGTCGTGATTCGCTTGCGAACGCTCTCGGAGATCGGCGATTTATCGCTCGTAATGTTGCGGCGATATCCGTCCGCACTCCTGATTGGGTTTATCGCCGGCGCGCTGCCGTGGGCGCTGCTCGACATCGCCGTGCTGGCTTGGATTCCGATCGACGAAGCTCGGTTTGGGCTCGATGACGACGAAGCGGCGACGGAGATGTACCGTTACCTCACGTGGATGGTGCTACTCGTCGTCTCGCAAGCACCCGCCGCGGGTGTGGCGACGTCGTTCTATTTGGGTCAAGCCGTGTTTGAACAGCGACCGACATGGTCGAGTGTCTTTCGCGAAGTCCGGCATCAATTTTGGCGTTGGTTCTACGTGCTCGGTGTCCGCCGGCTGGCGGTGCCGATTCTCGGGGTGGCGGTGTTTCGGATGTTCCAACCTCGCGATGGTTTCTTGGATTTCGTGTTGCCGTTGGTGCTCGCCATCGCCGTGTTTGGAATCCGCAATTCGCGTCCGTTCGCACCGGAGATCTTATTGCTCGAGCAATGTCCGTTGCAGTCGAAACAACCTCATGCGATCACTTACGGGCGACGCAGCAAGTCGCTGCATGCGCCGATTTCGGGTGAGTTGAGTGGACGCTTCATCGCGATCTCATTCGTGCTGGCTTTCTTGTGGCTGAGCACGCTGTACACCCTGGTGTGGATCCGCGGCATCGCTACGGGCATCTGGAATTGGGATCTGTTTTGCTACCTCGTGATTGTGCCTACATCGCTTTGGATGGTCGCGGGTGTGAGCTCGTTCGTGAGGCTCTTGTGTTACCTGGACACTCGCATTCGCTTGGAGGGCTGGGAAGTCGAGCTGGCGATTCGAGCCGAAGCGATGCGGCAATTCGGTTCTGACCAACCGATCCAAACGTCTGTGAAAACGGAGCTCACGCGATGATGTCTCCGTGCGCCCCAAGGATGTTGAAGTCGTTGCTCATGATCACGCTGGCCACGTCGATCGCGTTGGCCACGTCGATCACGGCAGCGCAGGACGGTCGGGCGTCTCGATCGAGTCCTGCCAGCGAAACGTTAGAATCGACTCCCTGGTATGACGCCGAGAC